>JAGOCV010000030.1 GCA_017998575.1 Burkholderiaceae bacterium | reverse complement strand
TTCCACGCGCGCTCGCTCACAGGCATGGCCTGCTGCAGGTCGATTTTCTTCGAGCGCAGGGCGTCGAACACCAGATAGCCTGTCATCAGCTTGGTGAGCGATGCCGGCTCCACCGGCACCTCGGCATCCTTGGCCGCGAGTGTCTGGTTGGCGCTGACGTCGAGAACGAGGTAGCTGCGCGCGGCGACTTCGGGTGGCTGCGGCACCTGGGCATGGGCGAGAAGACTGGAAGAAGCGAGCAGCAGGGCAGCGAGGATGCGTTTCATGGAGACTGGCGAGGACTGACAGGCAGGAGCCGGCAACACCGGCGACGAAAACAGGTGACGGCGGGAATGGCCCGCCGCCGCCGAGAACAGCAGCGCGGGACGCTCAGGCGCGCAGGTGGCGCGCCACCACGTCCTTGAGCAGCGGCAATTGTCCGTGAAAGAAGTGGCCACCCCCGGGGAAGACTGTGACGGGCAGTGACTGCGGCCGTGCCCAGTCGAGCACGGAGGCCAGTGGCACGGTGTCATCCTGCTCGCCATGCACGACCAGCGTGCGCGCGTGCAGCTCCTGGGGGATGGCCGCCACCTCGAAGCGCGAGGCGGCCGTTCCCACGAAAACCAGCCGTTCGATGGCACGTGCCGGCCAGAGTTCCATCAGCGTGCGGCTGGCCACGAACGAGCCGAACGAGAAGCCCGCCAGGCACAGCGCGCCCGCGGGCGCCACGCTGCGCACCACCGCAAGGAAGTCGTCGGCCTCGCCACGGCCCTCGTCGTGCGTGCCTTCGCTGGCACCCACGCCCCGGAAGTTGAAGCGCACGGCGCGCCAGCCGCATTGAACGAAAGCGCGCGCCAGCGTCTGCACCACCTTGTTGTCCATGGTGCCGCCGAACAGCGGATGTGGATGGGCGATGATGGCCGTGCCCAGCGGTTCCTGTCCGGCCGGCAGGTCGATCAGGGTCTCGATCCGACCTGCGGCGCCCGCGAGTTCCAGGCGTTCGGTCTGGCGGTTCACACGCGGGCCCTCAGCGACCGACGTGCGGTGGTGTCAGCAGCCGCTCGACCACCTCGCCGCGCTTGAGGTGCGATTCGACGATCTCGTCGATGTCGTCCTTGTCCACATAGGTGTACCAGACGGCCTCGGGGTAGACCACGGCGATCGGGCCGCCCGCGCAGCGGTCGAGGCAGCCGGCCTTGTTGACGCGCACCTTGCCCGGGCCCGACAGGCCGGCCGCTTTCACGCTGGCCTTGCAGTGATCGAAGGCATCTTGCGCCCGGTGCCGCGCGCAGCTGTCTTCGCCGCCCTTGCGTTCATTGAGGCAGAAAAAAATGTGCCGGCCGTAGTAGGAGGCCGGCGTCACGGGTGCATGGGACATGACAGCGATTCTAGTTTTCACGCTCTCGCCGTGACAGCACCACCAGCACATACGTGAGTGTGGCGTAGGGCCAGACCCAGCCCAGCCACTGCGCCAGGCCGTGGAAATGGATGAACCGTCCCTGCTCCCACACCTGGAGCGTCTGCGCGAAATAAGCGCTGGTGGGCGCCTGGTTGAGCACGGACAGCCCCACGCCCAACGCCAGCAGCAGCACGGCCGCGCAACCGCGGCGCGGCAGCACCAGCGCCAGCAGCGCGAGCAATGCCGCGGCGGCCATGCCGGCCTCGGCCGCTGGCGTGATCCATTCCCACGCATTCGCAGGTCCGAAGCTCAGTGCCGCCGACAGGCAGGTCACGCCCAGCCCGCTCGCGCCCACAGCGGCCGCCAGCACCGCCCGGCGCGCGGGCGAGCGCATCACGCTGTAGCCCAGAAGACATGGCGCCAGCAGGCCCAGCGCCACGCACAGCGCTTCGGCACCCGGCACCAGGGGCTGCAGTTCCGCGTAGCGCACGGGTACCCAGTCGAGGAATGGCGTGTCCTCGAGCACGCGGCCCAGCCACGCTTCGAGCCGCTCGAAGACCTGGCCGAGCCCGAAAGGCACCGCCGCGGGGAACAGCAACGCCGCCGGCCACAGCGCCAGCAGCACCAGCGCGCCGCGTGCGTGCGGCGTGAACCAGCGCTCGCGGAAACGGCTCCAGCGCGCCAGTGCGCCCAGCGGCTCCAGCGCCACGGCCAGCAGCGCGCCCACGGCAGCGCCTGCGCTGTTGAGCGCGAGATCCACATTCGACGGCACGCGCATCGGCAGATAGCTTTGCAGCGTCTCCATCAGCAGAGACAGCAGCGTGGCCGGAACGAGGCCGCAAAGGAACGCGCGCAGCGCGCCTGCGCGTGGCTGGCTGCGCAGTACCGCCAGGCTGCAGAGGAATCCCAGCGGGATGTAGCCCGCGACATTGGAGGCGAGGTCGAAGCCCGTCCAGTAACGCGGCAGTGGCGCCGTCAGGAAGGACCAGGGCACGATGCCCTGATCGCGCCACTCACCGAACGGATACAGGCTGGCATAGACGATCAGAACCACCCAAGCCAGCGCGAGCGGCCAGGCGGAAGTCTTCTGCACGCCGCCCTCTCCCGCGCGGTCAGAACGGCTTGACCACCACCAGCACCACCGCCGCCACGAGCAGCAGCACCGGCACCTCATTGAACCAGCGGTACCAGCGATGGCCCCGCGTGTTCTCGTTGCGCTCGAACCGCCTCAGCAGGCGCGCGCAGCCATGGTGGTATCCCAGCACCAGCAGCACGATCGTGAGCTTGGCGTGCATCCAGCCGTTCCCCGGGCCGCGGCCGATGCCATAGACCATCCACAGCCACAGGCCCAGCGCAAGCGCGGGCACGGCAAGAAGATGTGTGAACCGCATCAGCTTGCGAGCCATCAGCAGCAGGCGTTCGCGCTCGCGCACCGACTCCGGCGGCACGTCGAGCGGAATCTGTGCAAGGTTCACGAAGATGCGCGGCAGGTAGAACAGGCCAGCGAACCAGCTGGCCACGAACACGATGTGAAAGGCTTTGACCCAGAGCATGCGCTCGAGTGTAGGCGCGGGCGAGCGCGACAAAAAAAAGCCCGGCGGATGCCGCCGGGCCATGGAAGCCTTTTTGCTGTCACACATCAAGGCGCCCGCTCAGGGAGGAAAAGCGGGGAGCGCGAACGCCCGCGCGAAATTTAACAAAGCTGACAGTTCACTACAAGTCGCGTGCCACGCTTTTTCTTACTGCGGTGAATGTAAAGAGGCCGCACCGCCAAGAGAAGTAATCCATTAGTTGGCACACGGCCCGCCATCAGGCCCGACGTTTCATACACGAGCCACAACCTGACCAAGCGAGGAGAGATGCCGGCTTGGGGCACAATTTTCGGATGACCGCGTCCGCCCCCCTCCCCCCGTTGCCTGCTTTTCCCACCAGCCGCCCGCGTCGCCTGCGTCGCGACGCCTTCTCCCGCGACCTCGTGCGCGAGCACCGGCTGAGTCCTCACGACCTCATCTATCCGGTATTCGTCACCGAAGGCCAGGGCGTGCGCCAGGCCGTGCCGTCCATGCCGGGCGTCGAGCGCCTGAGTCTGGATCTGCTGCTGGATGTCGCCGCGCAGTGCGTCACGCTCGGCATCCCGGTCATCGCGCTCTTTCCGGTGATCGATGCCTCGCTCAAGACGCCCGACGGCCGCGAGGCGCTCAACCCCGACGGCCTGATTCCGCGGGTGGTGCGCGCGCTCAAACAGGCGCATCCCGGGCTCGGCGTGATGACCGACGTGGCACTGGACCCGTACACCAGCCACGGCCAGGACGGCCTGCTCGACGACACCGGCTACATCCTCAACGACGACACGGTGCAGGTGCTGACCGGCCAGGCGCTGGTGCAGGCCGAAGCCGGCGTCGACATCGTGGCGCCCAGCGACATGATGGACGGCCGCATCGGCGCGATCCGCGACGCGCTCGAAGCGCACGGCCTGGTGCACACGCGCATCATGGCCTACAGCGCCAAGTACGCGAGCGCCTTCTACGGCCCGTTCCGCGATGCCGTGGGCTCGTCGGCCAATCTGGGCAAGAGCAACAAGAAGGTCTACCAGATGGACCCGGGCAACACCGACGAGGCACTGCGCGAAGTGCAGCTGGACATTGCCGAAGGCGCCGACATGGTGATGATCAAACCCGGCATGCCCTACCTCGACATCGTGCGCCGCGTAAAGGACACCTTCCACGTGCCCACCTTCGCCTACCAGGTGAGCGGCGAGTACGCCATGCTCAAGGCCGCAGCCGCCAACGGCTGGCTCGACCACGACGCGGTGATGATGGAGAGCCTGCTGGCCTTCAAGCGCGCGGGTGCCGACGGCGTGCTGACTTACTTCGCCCTCGACGCAGCGCGCCTACTGCGCGGCTGACCCGGCAACCACCGCGCCCCGATGCAGATCATCGAATTCAGCCCCGGCACGCTGCGCTTCGTCGAGCACCTGCCCGAGCAGATGCCCGCTGGCGGCTTCGTCTGGATCTATCTCGACCGATCCGCGTTCGAGCGCGAGCTGCCGCGCCTGCAGCGCGCGGCCATGCGGCTGGGCGGTTCGCAGTTGCTGGACCTGCACTGCGCCGATCTGGTCAACGCGGCGCATCCGTCGCACTACGACTACACGTCCATCTACGACCTGATCATCTTCAGGCGCCTGGCCACGCGGGAGGACAGCGCCGAGCCGCCTGCGAACGGCACGGCCCCGGGCGCGTCGCTGCGGCAGATCCGCACGCATGCCGTCGGCTTCGCGGTGTTCGACCGCCTGCTGATCTCGGTGCATCCGGATGGTTGCTTCACCGCCCGCGCCTTCATCGAGCGCTACCTGGCGGACGCCATCCAGGCCGAGGGCCTCACGGCGGCCGCGCGCAACCGCCTGCCCACCAGCCCGGCCGACCTGATGCTGCGCATGGTGAACGTGATGGTCGACAGCTACCTCGACCTGCGCAAACAGCTCACCGCGCAGCTCGATTACTGGCAGCAGGAACTGCTGCGCCCGCGCTCCCAGTTCGCCGACTGGAACGCGCTGATGGGCGCCCGCAACGAACTGCACACGCTCGAAGACCTCTGTGAGGAACAGCACGACGCCATGCAGGAATGGCTGGACACGCTGCGCGAGCAGCCGTCCACGGCCATGAGCCAGTCCGAACGCGATGGCCTGGTCGCGCGCTCGCGCGACGTGATCGAGCACATCGAGCGCGTGGTGCACCACGTGCGCCGGCTGGAGCAGAACGCCGAGACGGTGGTGCAGATCCACTTCTCCGCGCAGAGCAACCGCACCAACGACATCATGCGCACGCTCACGGCGCTCACCGCCGTGTTCCTGCCGCTCAACCTGATCGCGGGCATCTTCGGCATGAACTTCGAATTCATCCCGCTGCTGCACACGCAGGGCGGCTTCTGGTGGGCCATGGGCGCGATGGCGGCGATCGCGCTCGGCCTCATCGTCGTGTTCCGCCGCAAGCGCTATCTGGCCAGAACAGGACGTTGACCCCCACGTTCGCTCACTGCGTGGCTAGAGGTCAAGCACCAACCGCTCGCCTGCGGCGCGCGACACGCAGGGCAAGAACTGGTCGCCCGCGGCCTGCTCTTCGGGCGTGAGGTACATATCCCAGTGCTCCACCTCGCCGGCCAGCACGCGTGTGAGGCAGGTGCCGCACACGCCCTGCTGGCACGACAGCGGCACCTCCACGCCAGCTTCGCCCAGTGCCTGCAGCACCGATTGGTCTTCGCGCACCGGCACCTCGCGGCCGCTGCGCGCGAGCTCGACGATGAAGGTGTTCATTCCTCGAGGAAGTTGCCGGCCGAGAAATGCACCGGCGGCGCATTCGGATCGAAGCTCACGCCCGCAGGGTCTTCGCCCGCCGCCACGGCATCGACCTGCTTCTTGAGAAAGCGGCGCAGCATGACGATGCCGCGGTCGGTGGTGGCCAGGTGTTCCTCGGAGTGCCTGGCGATGTTGCCCTGGCCGATCATGGCTTCGTTGTCGCCGGGAAACTGGCGGTGCTCTTCCTCGGTCATCTCTTCCCACAGCTTGCCGCCCAGGCGCGAACGCATCCGCTGCAGCTCGCCGGGCTCGCGCACGCGGCCCACCACATAGATGCGGAAGCTGTGGTTGTCCAGCGGCAGGATCCAGCCCAGCGACTCCACCATGCCGTAGCGCCCCAGGCGAGGACTCGGAATGATGCGCAGCGTGGGCAGGCCCGCTTCGCTGATGCGGCGCAGCGTCTTGCCATCGGGCAGCTTGCGGATCGACACCGTGCGAACGCTCTGCCCGGCCGTATCCCAGGTCACCTCGGGCATCACCGCCATCTGCTCGACGAACTGCGTGCCGCTGAACGACGAGTGCAACACGACCACGTGAAACGGATCGACCAGGTTGTCGTAGTGCTGCAGCCAGTTGCATTCGATGATCTGCGGGCCGCCACCGCCGATGCTGCGGTCGTCGGCTTCGAGGAACTCGCCTTCCTCCAGCTGCTCCAGGCACTCGTAGCGCGGCAGCACGGGCTTGCGGTCGGGCGGGCCGAGGTAGGCCCAGATCAGGCCGTACTGTTCCTGCACCGGGTACCAGGGCTGGCGCACCTTGTCGCGCGCGCGGCCGCCCTCGGGCTCGCAGGGCTGCTCGACACAGTGGCCCTGCACATCGAACAACCAGCCGTGATAGCAGCAACGGATGCCCCGCTCGTCGACGCGTCCGTAGTACAGAGACGTGCCCCGATGCGCGCAGTGCGGATAAACCAGGCCAGGCCGACCGCTCTTGTCGCGAAACAGGATCAGATCCTCGCCCAGCACGCGCACCTTGCGCGGCACGTCGGTGGCATCGCCCACCAGTCCCACGGGATGCCAGTAGCGCCGCATCAGCTCGCCCATCGGCGTGCCGGCCGTGACGTCGGTGAGTTCGTGGCGCGAGGTCGGCTGCGGGCGGCCGTAGGCTGTGCCCGTGTCGACGGCGATCGGGATCACGCGTGCGCCCGGCGCATCGAGGGCGGTGGCGCGGCTGTCGGTACTCATGGAGTGCTTCCCTGTCTGTCGGAATGGAATGCGCGCGGGCGCGTCATTGCGGTCCGGTCACGCCCGCGGCCTTGATGAGCTCGCTCACGCGTGGATAGTCGTCCTTGAAGATCTGGCGGAACTGCGCCGGGGTGTTGCCCAGGGGCACGAAGCCGTAGCCCAGCAGCCGCTGCTGGATGTCTGGCATCGCCGTCACCTCGCGCAGCGCGGTCACCCAGGCGTCCTGCACCGGCTGCGGCAGGTGGGCCGGGCCGAACACGCCGATCCAGCTGTCCACATCGAAACCCTTGTAGCCCTGCTCGGCGAAAGTGGGCACGTCCGGCATGCCCGGCGTTCGGCGCGAGCCGGCCACGGCCCAGGCCTTCATCTTGCCGGCCTGCACGTGGCCACGCGCGGTCGACGGGTTGGACCAGGCGAAGTCGAGCTGGCCGCCGAACAGGTCGTTGTGGGCCGCCGCCTCGGACTTGTAGGGCACGTGGACCATGTCCAGCCCGGTCTGTCGTGTGAGCAGTTCGCCGAACAGATGCGCGGCCGAACCGTTGCCCCAGGTGCCGTAGTGCAGGCGCTTGCCGCCCTTGCTGCCGGCAACGAACTCCTGCACGTTGCCGTAGGGCGAATCGGCGCGCCCCACGATCATCGGGCCGCCCGTGGCCACCATCGACAGTGGCGTGAAGTCGGTGAACGGGTCGTACGGCGTCTTCTGCATGATGGGAACGTTGACATGCGTGAGCGGCAACGTGAAGAACACCGTGTGGCCATCGGCCGGCGCCTTGGCCACGAAGTCGGCCGCGATGATGCCGCTGGCGCCGGGCTTGGCGTCGATGACCACCGGCTGTCCCCAGCGGGCCTGCAGCTTGTCGGCATACACGCGGGCGAGCGTGTCGATCGGCCCGCCCGCCGTGCCGAAGGGCACCATGCGGATCACGCGCGAGGGAAAGGCGCCAGCGGGCTGGGCGCGGCCCGGTAGCGGGGACGCGACGAGCGCGGCGGCGCCCGTGAGCAGAAGTTCTCTGCGCTTCATCATGGGTTGTCTCCTATATTTGTGCTAGCGCCTCGGGGAAGGCGTGCGGGCATGCTAAGGAGACAACCAGGGTGCGGCAATTCGATTGTTTGGATACGAGATATGAACCAGCGTGATATCCGCAGCCTCGATCTGGGCATGTTGCGCACCTTCGATGCGCTGATGCACGAGCGCAGCGTCTCCCGCGCGGCGGCGCGGCTGTTCCTCAGCCAGCCCGCCGTGAGTGCTTCGCTCAACAGGCTGCGGCAGGTCTTCGACGACCCGCTGTTCTCGCGCACATCCCATGGCATGGTGCCCACGGCGCGCGCGTGCGCGCTGGCACCCCAGGTCGAAGCCGTGCTGGCCAGCGTGGCCGCTCTGCTCGACGAAGGCGAAGGTTTCGATCCTGCGCGCTCGGCCCGTATCTTCCGCATCGCCGGCTCGGACTTCGCGGGCCGCGTGCTGCTGCCGGCGCTGGTTCAGCGGCTCGCCGGGTGCGGCTCGCAGATCCGCATCGTGTGGGAGCAACCCGGCACTTCGGCCATGCCCGAGCGGTTGCGCCGGGGCGAGTTCGATCTGGCCGTGCTCGCGCGCATCCGCCCGGCCGAAGACATGCGCACACTCGCGCTCTACGAAGACGACTACGTGTACGTGACGCGCCACGGCCATCCACAGGTCGGCCGGCCGGTGACGCTGGACGACTTCTGCGCCACGCCGCAGGCCTTCCTGGGCTATGGAACATCGGCCCTGGAAGACGTGATCGACGAGACACTGCGCCAGCAGGGCCGCGAACGGATGGCGCAGGTGGCTCTGGGCGGCTTCGGCCAGATCGTCGACCTGCTGCAGCGCAGCGACATGGGCGCGGTGATCGCGCGCCGCGTGGCCGATGCGTATGCCGATCAGCTCGCGCAGCACGCAGCGCCCTTCGGTCTGCCCACATACCGGCAGCTGATCTGCTGGGATGTGCGCAGCGACCACGACCCGGCCACGCAATGGCTCACAGGCGAAATCCGCCGCATCGTCTGCGGCGAGCCCGCACGCGCGGTGGCCTGACGCTTCAGTTCACGCCGAACAGCCGGGCCGCGTTGCCCCAGGCGATGCCGCTGGCCACGTCGTCCGGCAGCCCGCCGAGCCACGTGCGGTAGTCGCGCATGATCTGGTCATAGGTCTGCCAGCGGGCGTTGATCCAGGTGTCCGAGCCGATCATGAAGCGGCCCGGATAGGCCAGCAGCAGCTCGCGCCATTCGGCACACAACTGCCCACCCTCGCAGGCGAGGCCCGGCCGGTACGACAGCTCGCCCATGAGCGTGGGATAACGGTCGAGCAGCGCCTTCACCCGCGCCACCGGCGGGCCGCCGATGCCGGTGTGGGCCCAGATGATGCGGCCTGCGGGCGCATGCGCCATGAGCAGGTCGATGGCCACGCGTCCACATGCGCCAGCACCGGCAGCCGGTGCTGTGCCGCGAACTGCATGATCTTGCGCGCCACCGGCCCATTGGCGTTGGCGCTGTCGTACAGGTGGAACTCGCCGATGCCGCGGTACGGCCCGTTGGCCGTGCCGCGCGCGAACTCGTCCTGCACCAGCTTCCAGATCGATTCGTCGCGGAACCAGTTGGTGTAGTCGGGCCGGTCGCGGTAGAGCCGGATGAACGGCACCACGGCCACGCCGGCCGCCTGCGCCTGCTCGCGCGCCGCGGCCAGCGCCTTCGTGCCATCGTTGGGACGACTGTTGGCGACGATGGCCTTGACGCCGCTGCGCTGCATCAGCTTCAGCACGTCGGCCAGTGGATACGGCGACTGGGCCTCGATGTTGTAGTGCAGGTGCGCGTCGAACAGCGGGCCCTCGTAGCCAGCCGCCCACGCCGGCGCGCACAGGGCGGCAGCAGCAGCTACCGCGAGCAGCGCACGCAGGCGCGTGGCGGCGGTGCGCATCAGCCGACGTGCTTGCGGAAGAACTCGACCGTGCGCGTGCGCGCCAACTGGGCCGCCTCGGCGTCGTACGAGCCACGGTGGTCGCAGTTGAAGCCGTGGTCGGCTTCGTAGATGTGCACTTCCACGCCCGGGTGCGCGCGCTTGAAGGCTTCCACGCCGTCGAGCGGGATGTAGTGGTCGCGGCTGCCGAAGTGCGCCAGCACCGGCACGCGCGGCTGGCGGGCGATCTCGTCGGGTGTGGTCACGCCGCCACCGTAGTAGGGCACGGCCGCGGCCAGGCCGGTGACGCCGGCTGCCGCGCGCCAGGTCAGCAGGCCGCCGTAGCAGTAGCCCACGATGCCGACCTTGCCGCCGGATGCCTTCGCGGCGTAGTCGACAGCCGCCTGCAGGTCCTGCAGCACGCCGGGCGCGGGCAGCGCCTCGACGGCGGCCTTGAGGGCCGAACCCTGCTTCATGTCGTCGGGCGTGTAGCCCAGTTGCACGCCGGCCTGCACGCGGTGGAAGGTGGACGGCGCCACGGCCACGTAGCCTTCGGTGGCGTAGCCGTCGGCCACTTCACGGATGTGGGCGTTGACGCCGAAGATCTCCTGCACCACGACGATGGCGCCGCGCACCTCGCCCTTGGGCTGCGCCACGTAGGCGGGGATGGTGGTGCCGTCGGCGGCGGTGAGGTCGATGAAAGAACCCATGGTGGTCAAGCTCCTTGGTTGGGATGGTTGTCGAGTTTTCGTTGCAGGAAGTCGAGTCGGTCTTGGCCCCAGAACATCTCGCCATCGAGGACATACGTGGGCGCGCCGAACAGGCCCAGGTCGATCGCGGCCTGCGTGTTGTGGTCGTAGCAGGCCTGCACCTGCGCGCCGCGCGATTGCTCGGGCAGCTCGGGCGGCAGGCCGGCCTCGCGCGCCAGATCGGCCAGTGTCGCCGCATCGGCGATGTCGCGCTCGTGCTGCCACACGGCAGCCATCACGCCGCCAGCCAGGCGCAGCGCGGCCTCGGTCCCGTGGTGGAGGTCGGCCGCGATGATGAGCCGCGCGGCATCGTCGGGCGGCACCGGGAAATGGCGCGGCTCGACGTTCATCGGCTTGCCCAGCCACTGCGAGAAGCGCCGCAGCTCCAGCAGCCGGTAGGCTTTGCGCTGGGCCGGCCTCTGCGCCAGCGGCAGCCCGCCCGAGACCGACATCACGCGACCGAGGTCGACGGGCAGCACGCGCACCTGCGCGCCGGCCTTCGCGGCGATGGCGGCGAAGCGGTCGTGTCCGAGGTAGGTCCACGGGCTGTGGGGCGCGAAGTAGTAGTCGATCACGGCGGGCACGGCGGGGTCTCCTCTTGGGGTTTAATAAGGCTCGAAAGCCCGGGAACGCCTGCCGTTGTAACGCATCGGCGAATCCCCGCCCCACCGGAAGGAGACACCCCCATGGAGAAGGTCCTGCTGATCACTGGCGCAAGCCGTGGCATCGGCGCCGCGTGCGCCCGGCTGGCGGCGCGCCAGGGCTGGACGGTGGCCGTCAACTACGCCAGCCGTGCCGACGCCGCGCAGGCCGTGGTGGACGACATCCGCGCCGCCGGCGGCCGGGCCGAGGCCTTCCAGGCCAACATGCGCGACGAAGCGCAGATCGTGGCGATGTTCGGGGCCATCGACAAGCAGCTCGGCCGCCTGCGTGGTCTGGTCAACAACGCCGGCGTGGTGGACGTGCCCGCGCGCGTGGACCAGATGAGCCGCGAGCGCCTGCTGCGCATGTTCGACATCAACGTGCTGGGCGCCTTCAGCTGCACACGCGAGGCGGTGCGCCGCATGAGCACGAAGCACGGCGGCACGGGCGGTGCCATCGTCAACGTCTCCAGCGCCGCGGCGCGGCTGGGCGCGGCCGGCCAGTACGTGGACTACGCAGCGGCCAAGGGCGCGATGGACGTGCTCACCGTGGGCCTGGCGCGCGAGGTGGCGGCCGAGGGCATCCGCGTGAACGCCGTGCGCCCGGCCCTGATCGAGACCGACATCCATGCCTCAGGCGGCCTGCCCGACCGCGTGCGCGATCTCGCGCCGGGCGTGCCCATGCTGCGCGGCGGCACGGCCGACGAAGTGGCCGAAGCCATCGTCTGGCTGCTGTCCGATGCCTCGCCGTACACCACCATGTCCCTGCTCGAAATCTCCGGAGGCCGCTGACCCATGACCCAAGCCACCCCATCCACCCCGCGCCCCGACATCGAGTTCTGGTGGGAAGACATGAAGGTGGGCGAGACGCGCGCCCTCGGCTCGGTATCGCCGACGGCCGAGCAGACCGTCGCCTTCGCGAGGCAATTCGACCCGCAGCCCTTCCACCTCGACGAGGCAGCGGCGCGCGAATCGGTGTTCGGCGGCCTGTGCGCCAGCGGCTGGCACACCTGCAGCATGGCGATGCGTCTGATGGTGGACAACTTCCTGAGCCGATCGTCCAGCCTGGGTTCGCCGGGCCTGGAGAACATCAAGTGGCTCAAGCCGGTGTTCCCCGGCGACGTGCTGAGCCTGTCGAGCACCGTGCTCGAATCGCGCCCCATGAACAGCCGGCCCGACGTGGGCCTGGTGCGCACCACCTGGTCGATGGTCAACCAGCATGGCGTGCAGGTGCTGCACATGGAAGGCTGGAGCATGTTCCGCCGCCGCACCCCCGGCGCGCCGGCAGCGCCGGCGTGAGCCCCGCCGCCGTTCGCGGGCGCGGCCTCGCCCGCACCGGGGGTGGCACGGATGGTGCAACCGCCCGCCTTGTCCAGCCCTGCCCCCACTTCACCCCACCGCAGTACCGCCCATGACGCTCTCCCGCCGCACCTTCGTCACCCGCGCCGCCGCTGGCGCGCTTGCGCCGGCCGCCACCTTCGCGCCGGGCCTCGTGCGCGCCGCCCAGCGCGTGCGCTATGCATTCCCGGCGCCCGCGTTTCTGGCGGCGTTCACACCCATCAACATTGCGCAGATCAAGGGCTACTACGCGGAAGCGGGGCTCGAAGTGGAATTCCAGTCGGTCGCCGGCGGACTGGACGCCGCCAAGCGCGTGGTCGACGGCGAATTCGACCTGGGCGGCGGCACCGGCGACACGCCCATCCTGCTGCGCCCGCAGGGCCTGCCGATCAAGGCCGTGGCGGTGCTGGGCGGCAAGTCGATGACGCAGATGGTGGTGCGGCGCGAAGCCGGCATCTATACGCCCGAGGGATTCCGCGGCAAGAAGATCAGCGTCACCTCCACCACCGACACCACGTACTACACACTGCTGGGATTCCTGGCCGCCATCGGCGTGGCGCCCGAGGACGTGACCATCGTGCCGGCCGGGCCCGTCAATGTGTTCAAACACCTGATCGATGGCCAGGTCGACGCCATGGCCGGCGTGCCCGACTGGGTGGTTCCGATCCAGCGCAGCGGCGTGCGCACGATGATCTTCCGATCCGACGAGTTCTTCCCGAGCCTGGCGCAGGCGCTGCTGAGTTCCGACGCCGCCATCGCACGCCGGCCCGATGCCATCAACGCCTTTGTGCGCGCCACCGTGCGCGGCCTGCAGGAGACCATCCGCGCGCCGCAGGAATCGGCGAAGCTGATCGCCGACACCTTCCCGCAACAGAAGGGCAAGGCCGACGAGATCGCCGACGTGATCCGCTACTACGCCGACTACGTGTACCCCGGCCAACGCCGTCCCGGCGAGATGAATGCGCTGAGGCTGGAGAAGGTGCAGACCTTCTACCGCAACCGGAACATCATCGCGCAGGCGACGCCGGTGCGAGAGCTCTACGCGCCGCAATTCACGAGCTGACGGCCCCCACGTTCGGTCACTGCGTGTAGCTCTCTGCCCCCCGAGGGGGCGCTCGTGCGCAAGCCCGGCACAGCCGGGCCGTCGATCCTGCAGATCGAGCACTTGGCAGCGGCCAGGGCGCGCATTCCTGTCCCCGTGCGGGGCTCAGCGATTCACCTGCGCCTGCGCGTCGTCCGTCTCCGGCTCCGCTTGGGCATTCACACGCTTGACCAGCTGGTTGCTGGTGTTGCGCAGCCGCTGGGCCAGCAGTTGCGTGAGCTTGACGAGCAGTTTGGCGCCGGCGCCAGGGTGGTCGCGGATCAGGGCCGCGATGGCCTCACGCGTGAGCACGCCGGCCTCCACGTCGCCCTGCGCCGTGCAGGTGGCGTAGCGCGGCTCGCCATCGAGCATCGACATCTCGCCGATGGCCGCGCCCTGGCGGATCACGGCCAGACGCGAGGGCTCGCCGGTGGGGGAGCGCTTGGTCACGTCCACCGTGCCCTCGAGCAGCAGCAGCATCCAGCCGCCCACCTCACCCTCGGCGATGAGCTGCTGGCCCGAGCGCGCCCGCAGCAGCAGCATGGCCGAGCCGAGCGCCTCGGCCTCCTGGGGAGTGAAGTCTTCGAGCAGTGCCGCGTGGTGCAGCAATTGCGGCCCGCGCCCGGCCAGGCCCGCGCAGGTGCCGACCACGGCCAGGCCGGCCGCCTGCAACTGCTCGGCCACGGCCAGCGTCGCGGCGCCGGGCTTCAGGGTATCTGCTGCAGCCATTGGGCGATGTCCTCGATCGCCGCATCGGTGGCGGCAGCCAGCGCGCGCACGCCACCGCTGGCGTCGCCGCTGTCGGCCGGGCGCGTGGCCACCACGGCTCGCTGGCCCAGCAGGCGGTCGCCCACCGTCGTGCTCTCGGTCAGCGTGACGCGCAGACGCACGACGCCGCGGCTGTCGGTGGGGCTCTCGAAATGGTGCGTGAACTCATCGAGTTCGACGCGCAGGGTATGCGGCACCCGGCCACCAACGCGGGCCTGCGACGCGGCTTCCTCGGCTGTGAATACGGCGCGCCGCTCGCCCAGCGCTTCGCGCATGCGCCGGCGTACCAGCAGCGCCGGCAGCGCGCTCCAGCGCGCCTGGGCATAGGGCCGCAGCTGGTTCGCGTCGGCGTAGGCGAGCCGGTAGAGCACGGCCGTGCTGTCTAGCATGCCGTCGGCCTCGACATCGGCCAGCGCGATCGCCGGCAACGGCGCGCGCCGGTCTTGCGGGCGGGGGGTCAGCGGGCCGGGGCCGAAGTCATAGAGCGTGGAGCGCACGGGCTTGTCGGGCAGCGAGCAACCGGCAAGGGCGAGGCCCGCCGCGCCGGCGAGCATCAGCACGCCCCGGCGCGAATCCAGGGCCGGCAGCGGGTGGCGGCGGAAGACGGAACGGTCGGCGGTCATGGCGTGGCTCCTGCGCGCGGCGCGGTGAATCCTTCTTCGCCCGGGCCCGGCGGCACGGGGCCGTTGCCGAACAGCAGCGATTGCGGGTTGTCGTTGATGGAGTTGGCGGCACGGCTGAGCTGGCGCGCGGCGCGCGAGGTTTCCTCGGTCACGCGGTTGATGCGGGGCAGCGTGGCCGAATTGAACGAGTCGGCAGCGTGCGAGAGCGCCTGCGTGCCTTCGGCCAGCCGGTCGATCGGGCCGTCCTTGGCGTTGAGGCGGCGCGCCGTATTGCCGATGTCTTCCGATGCGCGCGCCACGTTGTCGGCGGCGGTCTTCATCGAGACCATGGCCGCGCCGGTGTCGCGCACGGCCGGCGCCATGGCTTCGAGCGCCGGATCGAGACGCTGCGTCACCGTCGCGTCGAGTCGTTCGGTGAGGCGGTTGACGCCGCCCGCCGCCGCGCTCAGGTTGCCCAGCGTGTCCTGCACCAGCTTCTGGTTGTCCGGGCCGATGATCTCGTTGACACGGCGCGTGGTGATCTCCACCTGCTCGAGGATGGCTTCGCCGCGCGAGGCCAGCTGCGAGAACAGCGACGGCTTGAGCGGCAGCCTCGGCGGCTTCTCGGGGTTGGGTGGCAGCGGCTCGGTGGACTCGCCTTCGTCGTCGAGCTGGATGAACGCCAGGCCCGTCACGCCCTGCTGCGACAGCTGCGCGAAGGTGGAGCGCGTCATCGGGGTGTCGTCGGCCACCGTGATGCGCACCAGCACGTTGCCGCGCACCTGCGGGTCAAAGCCGATCTCGGTCACGCGGCCCACAGTGAGGCCGCGATAGCGCACCGCCGCCTGCGGCTGCAGGCCGGCCACCGATTCGCGCGTGGACATTTCATAGATGTTGCGCACTTCGGTGTCGCGCATCAGCCACATCGACATCGCCACGAGCAGCGCCGCGACGCCGATGACGAAGAAACCGGCGGCCAGGGCATGGGCCTTGTTTTCCATTGCGTTGCTCCTTTCTCGTTCCTGCTACACGGCGAACGGGTATTCGCGCAGCAACTCCATCGCGCGCTGGCCCCGTTCTCCCAGGAAGAAGTGATGGATAAACGGATGCGGGAAGGCGATCACATCCTTCGGTGGTCCGTCCACGATGACTTTCTGCTCGGCCAGCACGGCGATGCGCGTGGACAGCTCGTAGAGCGTGTCCAGATCGTGCGTGACCATGACCACGGTGAGCCCGAGCTCGCGGTGCAGCGCGCGCAGCAGCGTGCAGAAGCCGTCGGAGCTGTCGGGATCGAGCCCGGCCGTGGGCTCGTCGAGCAGCAGCAGAGGCGGGTCCATGATGAGCGCGCGTGCCAGCGCCACGCGCTTGACCATGCCACCCGACAGGTCGGACGGCATCTTGTGAGCGTCCTTGGCCGACAGGCCCACCATCTGCAGCTTGACCAGCGCGGCGTCGCGCACCAGCTCGTCAGGCAGGATCTTGAATTCGCGCAGCGGGAAGGCAATGTTCTCCAGCACGTTGAAGGCCGAGAACAGCGCGCCGTGCTGGAACAGCATGCCCACGCTGCCCGCCGCCTCGCGCCCGCCCAGGCTGCCCACGGGACGGCCCAGCACGCGGATGCTGCCGCGCGCAGGTGTCTCCAAGCCGAGGATCTGGCGCAGCAGCACCGTCTTGCCCGTGCCCGAGCCGCCCACCAGCGAGAGCACTTCGCCGCGGCGGATGGTGAGGTCGAGGTCGCGGTGGATCACCACGTCGCCGTCCTCGCTGCCGAACACCGTCCACAGGCGCTCGATCTCGACCACGCGGCCGTCGTCCTGCAAAGCGGTGGTGGCCTGCGCTTCGTCGGTCATCCTCACACCCCCACGCTCTTGAAGACCACGGCGAACAGCGCATCGACCAGGATCACCACCGTGATCGAGGTCACCACCGACGACGTCGTGCCCTGGCCCAGGCTTTCGGTGTTGGGCTTGACGCGCAGCCCGTAGTGGCAGCCCACCAACGCGATCAGCACGCCGAACACCACCGACTTGGAGATCGCCAGCACCAGGTTGGACAGCTGAACCGCCTTGGGCAGTTCGGAAATGAAGAACGAGGGCGTGATGCCCAGCGACAGATCGGCCGCCAGCATGCCGCCCAGCAGCGCCGCCACCGTGGTCCACACGGTGATCAGCGGCATGGCCACCGCCAGCGCCATGGCACGCGGCATCACCAGCCGGAAGCCGTGGCGGATGCCCATCACGCGCATGGCGTCGAGCTCTTCGGTCACGCGCATCACGCCGATCTGCGCCGTGATGGCAGAGCCCGACCGGCCCGCGATCAGCACGGCCGCCAGCACCGGGCCGAGCTCGCGGATCAGCGACAGGCCCAGGATGTTGACGATGAACGCATCGGCGCCGAACTGCCGCAACTGCTGCGACGTGAGATAGGCCAGCACCACGCCGATGAGAAAGCCCACCAGCGCCGTGATCGGCATCGCCGTCGCGCCGATGTGGAACAGGTGACCCGAGACGTCGCGCCAGGGCCCCTGGTGGGGCGCGCGCGCCAGCCGCAGCAGGTCCAGGAAGAGCTGGCCTACCAGCCTGACGAGATCGCGCAGGTGCTCGCGCAGCGCGAAAAGGCGGCCGCCCAGCGACAGGAAGCGCTCGGACAGCGAATGATCGGGATCGGGCAGCGACTGGACCGTGAACTCGGCCACGTGCGCCAGCACGGCGCGCTGGGCCTCGCTCGCATCGAGTGGCTCGGGCCAGGCACGGCCCCAGTGATTCCACAAGAGCTGCGCGCCAACGTGGTCGAGCCGGCCCACGCCCTGCAAGCTCCACGAAGCCTTCGCGTCGGCCGTGCGCAGCGAATCGCCCACCGCCTGCCACGCACTGGGCACCGTGAGACTCACCGCTGTCCAGTCACCGCTGGCGACGACTGTCGCGCCGTCGAGGCGGATGCGTGGCGTGGAGTCCTCCATGGAATCGTGTGTTCGTGCGTCGATGCGAAGCTGTGAGGCCAGGGCCCGCGCAGCATGGCGAAGCCTGATGTGACAGCTGGCATCCTAACGGCTGGCACCGTCGGTGGTGTAGGCCAAGGCCGGGAAAAAATCCGCGATTCCCGCAAACGCGTGAGGGCCGGCCCCTCGATCAGGGGGCCTGGAAACCCTGCGCCAGCCCTTCGCGCAGATGCTCGACCACACACTGCACGGCGCGCGGCACCTGCGGCGACCAGGGCCGGATCGCATACAGGCGCGCGCCGAAGAAGCCCTGCGGTCGCCAGCCCGGCAGCACGGGGACCAGCTCTCCGGCAGGCGTGGCCGGCCGGGCGCTGAAGTCCGGCAGCAGACCGATGCCCAGGCCGGCCGCCACGGCTTCGCGCAGCACCTCGCTGTTGTTGGCCTTGAAGGGGCCGTCCACCGCCACGGTGACGGGCCCGGCACCTCGCCGTGCCGGCACGCGCTCGAAGCTCCAGCCCTGCACCGTGCCGGGGCGCAGGTAGAGCAGGCAGTCGTGCGCCGACAGATCCTGCGGATGCCGCGGCGCACCGCGCCGCGCGAGGTAGTCGGGGCTGGCAACCAGCATCGAGCGTGTCTCGCACAGCGTCCAGGCCACATGCGTATCGGGAGGCGTGTGGGTGTGGCGGATGGCGAGATCGAAACCCTCGTGCGCGAGGTTGACGAAGCGGTCGGTCAGGTCGAGTTCGACGCGGATTTCGGGATAGCGCATCAGCAGCGGCGCCATCAGCGGCGCGATGTGCTGGCGTCCCAGCGCCACGGGCGCCGTGATGCGCACGACGCCGCGCGGCGTGCTGGCCAGATCGCGCACGGCGGCGAAGCTCTGCTCGATGCGCGAGAAGGACTGTTCGGTTTCGGTGACCAGTTGCTGACCCGCTGCGGTGAGCGCGACCGAACGCGTGGTGCGCACCACCAGCGGCACGCCGGCCGCGCGCTCCAGCTCGGCCACGCGCAGGCTCACCGTGGCCTTGGACACTCCCAGCCGGCGCGCGGCCTGCGTGTAGCTGCGCGTCTGCCCCAGCACGGTGAGCAGGTGCAGATCGGAGAGCACTGGAGCAAGGCGGGAAGACGAGGCCATGGGCAGGGCGGTAAACCACCAATTGTTCGATTCATCGAACAATGAAGTCAAGCCATGTGTCTTTGCAAAGCCGGCATGCACGCCTAGACTGGGCCCCTTCCTTCTGCCGCCCCGGTCGACCGCACGAGACAACCGCCATGAATGCCACCCCGAGCCCCATTCCCGCCATCGCCCACTGGATCGCCGGTCAGCCTGCCGCTGGCGGCACGCGCCAGCAGGATGTATTCAATCCGGCCACAGGCGCGGTCACCGGCCGCGTGGCGCTCGCGGATAGCGCAGCCGTCGACCGTGCCGTGGCCGCCGCGCAGGCTGCCTTCCCGGCCTGGGCCGACACGCCCCCGCTGCGCCGGGCGCGCGTGATGTTCAAGTTCCTGGAGCTACTCAACCAGAACCGCGACGCGCTGGCGAAGATGATCACGCTGGAGCACGGCAAGGTTTTCACCGATGCGCAGGGCGAAGTCACGCGCGGCATCGACATCGTCGAATTCGCCACCGGCATCCCGCAGCTGCTCAAGGGCGACTACACCGAGCAGGTATCCACCGGCATCGACAACTGGACGATGCGCCAGCCGCTGGGCGTGGTGGCCGGCATCACGCCGTTCAACTTCCCGGTGATGGTGCCGATGTGGATGTTCCCCGTGGCCATCGCCTGCGGCAACAGCTTCGTGCTCAAGCCCAGCCCGACCGACCCGAGCGCCTCGCTCTTCATGGCCGAGCTGCTCAAGAAGGCGGGGCTGCCCGACGGCGTGTTCAACGTCGTGCAGGGCGACAAGGAGGCCGTGGATGCGCTGCTGGAACATCCTGACGTGAAGGCGGTGTCGTTCGTGGGCTCCACGCCCATTGCCAACTACATCTACGAAACCGGCGCGCACCACGGCAAGCGCGTGCAGGCGCTGGGCGGCGCCAAGAACCACATGGTGGTGATGCCCGACGCCGACCTGGACCAGACGGTCGATGCACTCATCGGCTCGGCCTACGGCTCGGCCGGCGAACGCTGCATGGCCATCAGCGTGGCGGTGCTCGTGGGCGACGTGGCGGACAAGATCATCCCCAAGCTGATCGAACGCACCAGGACACTCAAGGTGCTCGACGGCATGAACCTGGACGCCGAGATGGGCCCCATCGTCACGCGCGCCGCGCACGACCGCATCTGCGGCTACATCGACGTGGGCGTGAGCGAGGGCGCCACCCTGCTGGTGGATGGCCGATCGTTCGCCGGCGCCAGCGCGGGCAACGGTTGCGACAACGGCTTCTGGATGGGCGGCACGCTGTTCGACCACGTGACCACCGGGATGCGCATCTACAAGGAAGAAATCTTCGGCCCCGTGCTCTCCTGCGTGCGCGTGAAGGATTTCGCCGAGGCGGTGAAGATCATCAACGACCATGAGTTCGGCAACGGCGTGAGCTGCTTCACGCGCGACGGCAACGTGGCGCGCGAATTCTCGCGCCGCATCCAGGTGGGCATGGTGGGCATCAACGTGCCCATCCCGGTGCCGATGGCCTGGCATGGCTTCGGCGGCTGGAAGCGCTCGCTGTTCGGCGACATGCATGCCTACGGCGAGGAAGGCGTGCGCTTCTACACCCGGCAGAAGAGCGTGATGCAGCGTTGGCCCGAGAGCACCCCCAAGGGCGCCGAGTTCGTCATGCCGACCTCGAAGTAAGGCCGGCGGGCCGGCCTGAAAGCCCCGCGCAAGCGGGCCGCGCCACAATGCGCGGCACGACGCGGCCCCTGATGCCGCGCGATGCACGAGGAGACAGGCCCGATGAGCGCACCCGAGGCAACGCAGACGCCACCCGAGCTGACGTTCGACTACATCATCGTCGGCGCCGGCACGGCCGGCTGCCTGCTGGCCAACCGGCTGTCGGCCGACCGCAAGTTGCGGGTGCTGCTGGTCGAGGCTGGCCGCAAGGACGACTACCACTGGATCCACATCCCGGTGGGCTACCTCTATTGCATCGGCAACCCGCGCACCGACTGGCTCTACAGCACCGAGGCCGAACCGGGACTGGGTGGCCGCGTGCTGCGCTATCCGCGCGGCAAGACGCTGGGCGGCAGCAGCAGCATCAACGGCATGATCTACATGCGCGGCCAACGGCGCGACTACGACGGCTGGGCGCAGCTCACCGGCGACGACGCCTGGCGCTGGGAGAACGTGCTGCCCGACTTCATGCGCCATGAAGACCACTACATCGGCGACGCCGACCAGGCCGCGCTGCGCGACGCCGACTTCGGCCGCTACCACGGCCACGGCGGCGAATGGCGCGTGGAAAAACAGCGCCTGCGCTGGGACATCCTCGATGCCTTCGCCGATGCCGCGCAGCAGGCCGGCATCCCGCACACGCGCGATTTCAACCGCGGCGACAACGAAGGCGTGGGCTACTTCCAGGTCAACCAGAAGAACGGGTGGCGCTGGAACACCGCGCGCGCCTTCCTGCGGCCCGCCTGCTACGCCCGGTCCAACTTCGAGCAATGGACGGGCGCCCAGGTCTCGCGCGTGATCACCGAGGTGCAGCCCGACGGCAGCCTGCGCTGCACCGGCGTCGAGGTGCACGACGGCGAAGGCCGCACCCTCGCGCATGCCACCACTGCCGTGGTGCTGTCGGCCGGCAGCATCGGCACGCCGCAGCTGCTGCAGCTCTCGGGCGTCGGCCCGGCATCGCTGCTGCAGCGGCACGGCATCCCCGTGGTGGCCGACCTGCCGGGCGTGGGCGCCAACCTGCAGGACCACCTGCAGATCCGCGCGGTCTACCGCATCGACGGCGCGCCCACGCTCAACGTGCTGTCGTCGTCGCTCTGGGGCAAGGCGCGCATCGGGCTCGAATACCTGCTCTCGCGCAGCGGGCCGATGAGCATGGCGCCCTCGCAGCTGGGCGCGTTCACGCGCAGCGATCCGTCGCACCCCTGGCCCAACATCGAGTACCACGTGCAACCGCTGTCGCTCGATGCGTTCGGCGAGCCGTTGCACACCTTCCCGGCCTTCACCGCCAGCGTGTGCAATCTCAATCCCACGAGCCGCGGCACGGTGCAGATCCGC
>JAGOCV010000029.1 GCA_017998575.1 Burkholderiaceae bacterium | reverse complement strand
CCTCGTGGTCGCCCAGGGCACGCCCGAAGAGGTGCGCCAGCATCCCACCTCGCACACCGGGCAGGCGCTGCGCGAGTACGAAGCGGCGATGGGCGAAGGCGGGATGGTGGCGGCCGAGCCAGCAGCCGCCTACGCGGTGAAGCCGGCCGCAACGCCGCGCGACGCCATCGAGATCGTCAACGCGCGCGAGCACAACCTCAAGTCGCTCTCGGTCGACATTCCGCGCGGAAAGTTCAACGTGGTGACGGGCGTGTCGGGCTCGGGCAAATCCACGCTGGCCTTCGACATCCTGTTCAACGAAGGCCAGCGCCGCTACCTCGAATCGCTCAACGCCTATGCGCGCAGCATCGTGCAACCGGCCGGGCGGCCCGAGGTCGATGCCGTGTGGGGCATCCCGCCCACGGTGGCGATCGAGCAGCGCCTCTCGCGCGGCGGCCGCAAGAGCACGGTGGGCACCACCACCGAGGTGTGGCATTTCCTGCGCCTGCTGTATGTGAAGCTGGGCACGCAGCACTGCGTGCACGACGGCGCGGCCGTGCAGCCGCAGACGCCCGACAGCATCGTCGCGCAGTTGATGCGCCAGTTCAAAGGCCAGCACATCGGCCTGCTCGCGCCGCTGGTGGTGGCGCGCAAGGGCGTCTACACCGAGCTGGCCGACTGGGCGCGCCCGCGCGGCTACACCCACCTGCGCGTGGACGGCGAGTTCCTGCCGACCACGGGCTTCCCGCGCATCGACCGCTTCAAGGAGCACACGATCGAGCTGCCCGTGGCCAGCCTGGACATCACGCCGGCCAACGAGGCGCTGCTGCGCGACAAGCTCGCCACCGCGCTGGAGCACGGCAAGGGTGTCTTGCACGTGCTGTCATCGCTGGGCGCGCTGGCCGATGCCATGCGCGATGGCACACCCACGGCCGGCATCGGCGCGCTGCAGGTGTTCTCCACCCGCCGCGCCTGCCCGGTGTGCAGCACCAGCTATGCCGAGCTGGACCCGCGCCTGTTCTCCTACAACAGCAAGCACGGCTGGTGCCCCGACTGCGTGGGCACGGGCGTCAAGCTCACGAAGGACCAGCGCAAGGCCTTCGACGACTCGGTGCAATCCGACGACAACCGCGGCCGCGAGCAGACCTTCGCCGAACCCGAGGTGGAAGACGTGGGCGAGACCACCTGCCCCGGCTGTGAAGGCACGCGCCTCAACGCCACCGCGCGCGCCGTGCGCTTCGCGGGCGTGGCGATCACCGACATCGCGCGCCTGTCGGTGCGTGACGTGCGCCGGTGGGTGGCGTCGCTGGCGGACGGCAGTGTCATGACCACGCGCGAGAAGGACATCGCGCGCGACCTGGTCCCCGAGATCGCCAGCCGGCTCGAATTCCTGGAGGAAGTGGGCCTGGGCTATCTCACGCTCGACCGGGGCGCGCCCACGCTCTCGGGCGGCGAGGCGCAGCGCATCCGCCTGGCGGCGCAACTGGGCAGCAACCTGCAGGGCGTGTGCTACGTGCTCGACGAGCCGACCATCGGCCTGCACGCGCGCGACAACCAGATCCTGCTGGACGCGCTGCACAAGCTCGGCGACAAGGGCAACACGCTGGTGGTGGTGGAGCACGACGAGGACACCATCCGCCGCGCCGATCACATCATCGACATCGGCCCCAGCGCCGGCAAGCGTGGTGGCCGGCTGGTCGCGCAGGGCAGCGTGGACGACGTGGCGGGACAAGCCGAATCGGTGACCGGCCGCTACCTGCTGCATGCCATGCGGCACCCGGTGTCGGCGCGCCGCGCCATCGAAGCCGACACGCCGCGCCTGCTGGTCAACGGTGCGCATCTGCACAACCTGGCCGAGGTCACCGTCGACGTGCCGCTGCATCGCCTGGTGGTGGTGACGGGCGTGTCGGGCTCGGGCAAGAGCACGCTGGCGCGCGACGTGCTGCTGGCCAACGTGAGCGCCGCCGTACAGCAACGCAGCACGAAGGCCGGCCGCGATGCCGACGACGCCGGCAAACACCCGGCCTGGAGCGGCCTGCGTTCGCTGGCCGGCTACGAGGTGATCGACCGCGTGCTGGAGGTGGACCAGACCCCCATCGGCAAGACGCCGCGCTCGTGCCCCGCCACCTACATCGGCTTCTGGGACACGGTGCGCAAGTTGTTCGCCGACACGCTGGAAGCCAAGGCGCGCGGCTACGGGCCGGGGCGCTTCTCTTTCAACACCGGCGAAGGCCGCTGCCCCGCGTGCGAAGGGCAGGGCATGCGCACCATCGAGATGAGCTTCCTGCCCGACGTGAAGGTGCCCTGCGAGGTGTGCCACGGCGCGCGCTTCAACCCCGAGACGCTGGCCGTGAGCTGGCGCGGCAAGAGCATCGGCGACGTGCTGCAGATGGAAGTGGACGAGGCGGTGGAGTTCTTCGCCAGCATGCCCAACATCTCGCATCCGCTGCAGCTGCTCAAAGACGTGGGCCTGGGCTACCTCACGCTGGGCCAGCCTTCGCCGACGCTCTCGGGTGGCGAGGCGCAGCGCATCAAGCTGGTGACCGAACTGAGCAAGGTGCGCGACGACATCACGCGCCGCGGCCAGAAGGCGCCGCACACGCTCTACGTGCTGGATGAACCGACCGTGGGCCTGCACATGGCCGACGTGGAAAAGCTCGCGCACGTGTTGCATCGCCTGGTCAACGGCGGCCACAGCGTGGTGGTGATCGAGCACGACCTGGACATCATCGCCGAGGCCGACTGGATCATCGACCTGGGCCCCGAAGGCGGCGACGGTGGCGGCCGCGTGGTGGCGCAGGCCACCCCCGAGGACGTGGTGGCGCAGGGCACGCACACGGGCGTGGCGCTGGCGCCGGTGCTGGCGCGCTGAAGGGCGGAGTTCGCAGCGGGCGGTCAGCCGCCCGAAGCCTCGATGGCGGCCAGATGCCTCGCGGTGGCGCGCAACTCACGCTGCAGCGCGGCCAGTCGCGTGTCCGGAACCCGCGCCGAAATCGCGGCCACGCTCACCGCCAGATAGGGCGAGCCAACCTGCGCCGGCACCACCACGGCGATACCGCTCACGCCTTCGGTGATCGTGCCCTGGCTGACGGCTTTGTCGGGGCGGGCATTTGTCAGCCGCGCCTCGAGCGTTGCCTGATCGAGTCCGCGGCGCTGCAGGCTTTCGGCATTGCGCTCGATCATGGCGCGTGCCTGCGCGGCGGGCAGAGCGGCCAGCAGTGCCAGGCCCGCCGCGCCCATGCCCAGCGGCCGGCGGGCGCCCACTTCGAAGGTGCGGGCGCGGATCGGGTAGCTGCCTTCTTCGACATGCAGGCACACCGCCTCGTCGCCGCTTCGCATGACCAGGTACGCGGTGTCACCCGTGGTGCTGGCAAGTGCCTGTAACTGCGGTCGCATCCGGTCCAGCCGCCGCACCGGCGTGGGCGCGGCCAGTCCGAGCTCGTAGAGCAGCGAGCCGGGCAGATACCGCTTGCTCAGCGCATCCTGCGCGAGCAACCGTTCGGCGCACATCTGCTTGAGCAGCCGATGGACGGTCGGACGCGCCAAGCCTGACGTGGCGGCCAAGTCGAGCAGGCGGGCTCCGGACGAACCCTGTGCGGCGATCAGTCTGAGCAGCGAAACGACACGTCCGACGCTCTGTGCACCCGTCGCTGAAGGTGATTCGAGGGAGTCCATTATTTGAACTTTCAATGCGAATGTTTGACTGTGGAGCGCCTGAAAATATATCTTCTGCGCCATGGATTGGGAACTCTGTCAGTCCATATATTGGACTAGCAAATGGAATACGAGAATATCCTGTATGAGTGTGATGGCCCGGTGGTCCGCATCTCATTCAACCGCGCCGCTCAACGCAACGCGCAAAGCCGGGCCCTGCTGCGCGAACTCGACGATGCCGTGCGGCGTGCCGAAGCGGACGACGATCTGCGCGTGGTGGTGATCGCGGGCGTCGGCGATCACTTCTCCGCCGGGCACGACCTGAAGAACGCGCGTGCCGAGCGGCCGAATCCTACGGTCGAGGAGCGCTGGGTGTACGAGGAAGAACACTTCTACGAGTACTGCCTGCGGCTGCACGACCTGCGAAAACCCACCATCGCCCAGGTGCAGGGCGCGTGCATCGCCGGGGGCTTCATGCTGGCGAACATGTGCGATCTGATCGTCTGCGCCGACGATGCATTTTTCTCCGATCCGGTCGCGCACTCCATGGGAACGGCGAGCCTGGAAGTGCTGGTCCACCCCTGGGTCATGAGCATGCGCAAGGCCAAAGAGCTGCTGTTCACAGGTCGCCGCCTGCCGGCGGCGGAGGCGCTGGAGATCGGCATGATCAACAAGGTCGTCCCGCGTGCGCAGCTCGAGGACGAGACGCTGGCGCTGGCACAGACCATCGCCAAGGCGCCTCCTTTCGGCTTGCGGCTGGTCAAGCGGTCGCTCAATCGCACCTGGGATGCTCAGGGTTTCAAGGTGGCGCTGAGCGCGCACTTCGACGGACACCAGCTCTCGCACATGACGGGCGAATTCCAGAAGAACCTGCAGCGTGGTCTCGACACCACGATTGGCGCGGCGAAGGAAACCTCCCGATGACGCAGCGCGTGAAAGACCTGCGAGCGCTGCTCGAGCCGCGCTCGCTGGTGGTGGTCGGTGCGTCCGACGAGCCGTCGCGCATCGGCGGCCGGCCGCTGCAGCTCGCCCGCATGCACGGCTATGCGGGCAAGGTGGCTGGCGTGAACCCCAAGTACCAGACGGTGCAGGGCTATCCCTGCTTCGCCAGCGTGGCCGATCTCCCGTTCACGCCCGACCTCGCCATCCTGGCCGTGGGCGCGAAAGACGTACTGGCCTCGTTGCAGGCATGCGCAGCGCGGGGCGTGCGGGCGGCGGTGGTGTTCGCCGGCGGGTTCGCCGAACTCGGCACACCGCAGGGCCGGGATCTGCAGCAGGCCATGAGCGACCTGGCGCGCGAAAGTGGCCTACTGGTGGCCGGGCCCAATGCGATCGGGCTGGTGAACGTCGACCATCGCCTGTACGCCACGTTCATGACGGCCATGGTGGAGACGCCACCGGCTGCCGGTGGCGTGGCCATCGTCGCGCAGAGTGGCGGCGCGGTGATTGCCGTGCACAACACGCTGCAGGCGCGCGGCGTGGGGTTGCGCTATCTGCTCAATACGGGCAATGAGGCGTGCATCGACTTCAGCGACTACCTGGAACACGTAGCAGCCGACCCGGCCACCAGCGTCATCGGCGGCTACATCGAGGGCCTGGACGATGGCGACCGGCTCATTGCGCAACTGCAGGACCTGCGGGAGCGCGATCTGCCGGTGGTGCTCTACAAGGTCGGCGAAACCCGCGCAGGCGCGGACGCCGCAGCCTCCCACACCGCGCGCCTGGCAGGCAGCCATGAGGTTTTCAGGGCAGCGTTCGAGCAACTGGGCGTCATGCGTGCCGACGACATGGAGCAACTGGCCGAGCTGAGCTACCTCGCCACTTATGCCACGCGCAGCAGCGGCGGGCGCGTGGGCATCCTGACCACCTCGGGCGCTTTCGCGGCGATCCTGACCGACAAGTTCGGCCCCGCCGGCGTGAGCGTGCCGCGCCTGGGCGATGCGCTGCAGGCCCGCCTGCGGCCGCATGTGCCGGCGATGGCGATCACCGCCAATCCGGTGGACATCACGGCGAACGTGGTGAACAGCATCGGTGGTTTCGGCACGGCGCTCGAAGCGCTGCTGGAGACGGACGAGCTCGACTTCGTAGTGCTGTTCTCCACCTCCAACCTGATCGACAAGCTCGCCGGCGAGATCCTGCGCGCCGTGGCGGGGTCGAGCCGGCTGCTGGCCGTGATGGTCACCGGGGTATGTGAGACCCAGCCGGCGCTGGAGGCGGCGGGCGTACCGGTCTTCCACGACATCGGGCGCGGCACGCAGGCGCTGGCCACGCTGGCCCGGCGCCAGATGCAGCGCGCCAGCGGCATGGCGTGGCGCCGCGGGCCGCCCGCGGTGCGGAACGCGCGCGAGCAACAGTGCGACGCCAGTGCCCGCCAGTTACTCGCGGCTGCGGCCCGGCGCGGCCTGTCGAGCCTGACCGAGCAGGATGGCAAAGGGTTGTTGGCGCTGTACGGAATCGATGTGACGGCGGACGTCGCCTGCGGCGACGTGGACGCCACGGTGCAGGCTGCGGTGCGCACGGGCTACCCGGTGGTCATGAAGATCCTCTCGCCCGACATCGCGCACAAGACCGAGGTGGGCGGTGTCCGGCTCGGCCTGAGGGATGCTGCGCAGGTGTGCGAGGCCTACGCGGACATGCGCGAATCGGTCGCGAGACAGGCGCCGGCTGCGCGCATCGAAGGTGTGTCGATCCAGCGGCAGGTGCGCCCGGGGACCGAACTGCTGCTGGGCGTGCATCGGGATCCGCTGTTCGGACCTGTGCTCACGGTTGGATTCGGGGGCGTCACCGCCGAGTTGCTCGGGGACGTGCGGCACCATGTGCTGCCCATCGACGCCGCACAGGCGCGCAGCCTGCTGCGGCAGTTGCGCATGTATCCGCTGCTGGAAGGCTACCGGGGTCAGCCCGGCGGCAATGTGAATGCGGTTGTAGATGCCGTGGTGCGCATGGGAGGCATGGCGATGGCACTGCAGGACGTGCTCGAAGAAGTGGAGGTCAATCCACTGATCGCCGAAGCCGGCGTGGATGCGGCGGTGATCGCGGTGGACTGTGTGTGCCGCCTGCGGCCGGCGGCGTCCGTCTGAGGATGCGAACCATGTCGTACATCGAATTCAGCAGCAAGCCGCCCATCCCCGAGTTCGAGGACAGGGGCGCGCACATGGCCAATTACAACCGTGTCTACGCGTCGACCAAGGAGGGTGTGATGTCGGCTGCCGACCGGCAGGCGGCTTTGGACAGCTATCTCGCCACGTACGAGCGCACGGACGCCCGCCACGTGGTGCTCAAGGGTCGCGATCTCACCACCAGTTATGGCTTCAAGGTGGCCAACGATGATGTCGCTGCGTTCTGCCGCACGCACGGCCCTCGCTATGTGGGACTGGCGGGGGTCGACCCTTACCAGGGCATGCAGGCGGTGCGCGACCTGGAGTTCGCTGTGCGCGAACTGGGAATGCGCGGACTGAACCTTCCGTGCTTCGAACTCAAGCTGGCGATCAACGACGCCCGCATGTATCCGCTGTATGCCAAGTGCATCGAGTTGGGGGTGCCTGTGGTGTTGCACAGCGGTGTCAATTTCTCCACCTCCTCGCCCATCCGCAACAGCCATCCGCAACTGCTCGACGAGGTGATGGTCCATTTCCCGGAGCTGACGGTGATTGCCTCGCCACCGGGCTGGCCCTGGATCCAGGAGCTGATCGCCGTGGCCTGGCGCCACAAGAGCGTCTACATCGGCCTGGCCGCCGTGCGCCCGAAGTATCTGGCGGTGGCGGGCAGTGGCTATGAGCCCTTGCTGCAGTACGGCTGCAACGTGCTCAAGGACCAGATCCTGTTCGGTTCGGCTTTTCCTCTGATGACGGTGGATCAGGCGCTGGCCGACATCGACGCGCTTCCACTGCCGGACGCGGTGCGGCGCAAGTGGCTGCACGACAACGCGGTGCGGGCGCTGAAGCTCGACCACTGATTTCATTTTTCTGAAGGAGACAACGATGAACTTGAACAGACTAATCGGCACGGCCTTGCTGGCCGCTGCTTCCGTAGCCCAGGCCCAGGCGCCTGCGGCCGACTATCCTTCGCGCCCCGTTCGCATGGTGGTGGGTTACCCGCCAGGCGGCACGCTGGACATCGTCGCCCGCAACCTGGCCAACGAGTTGCAGAAGGAACTCCGGCAGTCGTTCGTCGTCGACAACCGTGCCGGCGCCGGAGGGCTGGTGGGCGCGCAGGCCGTGCTCAACGCGCCGCGCGATGGTTACACGCTGCTCATGGCCATCGGCAGCCACACCGTGCTGCCGGCGATCCAGCCGAAGATGCCGTACGACACGCTCACGGACTTCACTCCGGTAATGATGGTGGGCACCTCGCCCAACATGCTGGTCGTGCGGGCCGACCATCCGGCGCGCACGCTGGCAGACTTCCTGCAGCAGGCGAAAGCCTCCGGGCAGCCTCCCAACTACGCCACGCCCGGCGTGGGAACCACGACGCACGTGACGGCGGTCATGCTCGAACGCGCCAGCGGTGTACCGATGAACCATGTGCCGTTCAAGGGCTCGGCCGACACCAACCAGGCGCTGCTCGCAGGGCAGGTGCCGGTCGCCTTCGCCTCCATCGTCTCGGCGGGCCCCGCGATCCGGGATGGCCGCGTGCGCGCCTTGGGTATCGTGGGCGAGCATCGTTCGGCCCTGCTGCCCGATGTGCCGACCTTCGCCGAAGGCAAGGTACCTGGCGTGCTGGGCAACAACTGGCTGGGGCTGCTGGCACCGTCCGGCACACCCGCCGCCGCAGTCACCAGGCTGTCGTCGGCCATTGCCGCCATCGCCGCCCGGCCCGAGTTCCAGGCCAGTCTGCGTGCGCAGGGCGTGGAGCCGCAGAACCTGGGGCAGGCAGACTTCGGCCGCATGCTGACGAGCGAAGTGGCTGCCTACAAGGAGGTCGCCAAGACAGCCAAGATGACGAACGATTGAGGCGCGCGCCCATGTCTGGAGCGGGCGGCCGGGCGGCTGGCGCACCCATGCGCGCTGTAGTGATCGATGGTTTCGGCGGGCCGGATGTGCTTCGCTGCGTCGAGAGGCCGCGGCCGCCGATCGGCGCGCATGAAGTGCTGGTGCGGGTGGTGGCCGCTGGCGTCAATCGACCGGACGCAACGCAGCGCCAGGGCCTGTACCCGCCACCGCCGGGGGTGACCGACATCCCTGGCCTCGACGTGGCCGGCGTGGTGGTCGCCTGCGGCAGCGCGGTGACACAGTGGGCGGTCGGCGATGCGGTGTGTGCATTGCTGCCGGGCGGCGGTTACGCGGAGTACGCCGCGGCGCCGGCCGCCACTTGCCTGCCCGTGCCACGCGGCCTGGATCTGGTGGCGGCAGCAGCGTTGCCCGAGGTGTGTTTCACTGCATGGGCCAAGCTGATGGAGGTCGGCCGCCTCACGGCCGGCGAGAGCGTGCTGGTGCATGGCGGCACCAGCGGCGTCGGTCTGGTCGCGATCCAGATGGCGAAGGCGTTGCGGGGCGCGGTGGTGATCACCACCGCAGGAAGCCCCGCCAAGCGTGAACAGTCGCTCGCGCTGGGCGCGGACCTGGCGATCGACTATCAGGCTCAGGACTGGCCGGAGCAGGTCAGGGAGTTCACGCGCGGCCATGGCGTGGACGTGATCCTCGACTCGCAGGGCGGCGACTACGTTCCGCGCGAGTTGGCCGTGCTGGCGACTGGTGGCCGCCTGGTCTTGCTGGGCGCGCATCGCGGGGTGGCGGCGACCATCGACGTGCGCGATCTGATCCGCCGGCGGCTCACCATCGCCGGCTCGGTCATCCGCAGCCGACCGTTGGCGCAGAAGCAGGCTCTGGCGCAATCGCTGCTGGCTCATGTGTGGCCGCTGCTGGCCAGCGGTGCGATCCGGGTCCCGGTGCAGCGGACGTTCCCGCTGGAGCGCGCTGCAGATGCCCACTGGATGCTCGAGCGCAACGAGCAGGCCGGCAAGCTCGTGCTTCTGACCGGCGCCGCCTGAGTGGTGCTGCGCGGTATCCTGCCGCATGCCTTCCCGCCCGGGTGCCCGCCCGCAGGTCATCCACATCCACCCCGACGCTCCGCCCAAGCCCGCCTTCGGCGCGCCGTGCAACGGCTGCGGCGTGTGCTGCCTGGCCGAGCCGTGCCCGCTGGGCATGGTGGTCTCGCGCCGGCGACAGGGCGCCTGCGATGCACTGCGCTGGCGGGCGGCGGAGCGGCGCTACGTGTGCGGCATGGTGGCCGATCCGGCCGAGTTGATGGGCCCGCGCTGGCGCGCGTTGCACTGGACGGCGCCGTTGCTGCGGCGGCTGGCGCGGCGCTGGATTTCGGCCGGCAGCGGCTGCGATGCGGCGATCGAGGTGGCACCGCCATCGCGGGACGCTGCATGAAGCCGGGCTCACGACGCCTGCTCGTGGCAGACGCATCGCGGCTCTCGGTGTGCGTGCTGGCAATCGGGCTGGCGGGCTGCGGCTTGCAGGACGCGCCGGCCGACGCCGCGCACAAGGCCGCGCTGCAGGGCCAATGGCGATACGAGTCGCAGGATGGCGCGGGCGTGCCGCTTGCGGGCACATTGCACCTGGGCGCCAAGGGCTTGTTCAGCGGGACCGAGCGCCGGGCGGGCAGTCCGGACGAGGGCTATTCGGGCGAATGGTTCGTGACGGATGGCCTCTTCAAGCTCAAGACCACGCGTAGCGGCGGCCAGCGGCTGGGCACGGCGCAGACCGGCTTGTTCACGTGTGCATTGCAGGAGGTGCGCGCGCGTGTCTTCGACTGCCGGCACGCCAGCGACGGCCGTGCCTACCGGTTCGAACGGCTGGCCCCCTGATGTCCTGCGGCACGGCGCGGCCATAATCGCCGCCTGCCGTCACCCTTTGCCTCCATGTCCCGCCGCGCTGCATCGTCCGCCCCCACCGCCATCGGTCGCAACACCGACGATGGCGCCACGGCGCGGGACACGGGTGGCGCGCGCGAAGCCATCCTGTCGGCGGCCCGCGCCGAGTTCTCGGCGCGCGGCCTGGCCGGTGCGCGCGTCAACGAGATCGCAGCGCGCGCAGGCGTCAACAAGCAGCTGATCTACTACTACTTCGGCAGCAAGGAAGACCTCTACCGCACGGCGCTCGAAGTGGTCTACCTGGAGATCCGCTCGCTCGAAGCGCAACTGCACCTGGCCGACATGGCCCCGGCCGAGGCCATGGCCGCGCTGATCGGCTTTTCGTTCGACTACCTCGCGCAGCACCCGGATTTCATCGGCCTGCTCAACCACGAGAACGCGCAGGGTGCGGCGCACGTGCGTGATTCGCGCGCAATCCGCGACACCAACTCGCCATTAATCGAGCTGATCGCCAAGACGCTGGCCCGCGGCACGCGCGCGGGTGCATTCCGGCGCGGTGTCGATGCGGTGGAGCTCTACATCTCGGTGGCCGGGATGTCGTACTTCTTCTTCTCCAACCGGCTCACGCTGTCGTCGATCTTCGACCGCGACCTGACGGCGACGAAGGCGCAGAAGTCGTACCGGGAACACGTGGTGTCGTTCGCCATGGCGGCGCTGCGGCCCTGAGCTTCTCAGTACAAAGTCCTTTGTTGCTGAGGGGCGAGATCGCGGGGTGGCCGCCTCCGCTCATGTCCCCCGGATCGGCGTTGCCGATCCTCCTCCTTGACTTCGCTGCGACGGCCACCCCGCGCTCTCGCAGCAGTGCGGCGCAAGGGGGCGTGGATCCCGGGTCCGGGCGCAACGTGAAGACCCTCCGCAAAACACCATCCCATCTGGTGCATCGCGCCCGCCACCGGTGCCCTGCATGCACCGCATCCGGGCTTACCCTCCCCATTTCAACCAAACGGTTGACACGCCAGAAACCAGCCCATAAGCTCGTCGCCGTCTGTTGTCTCTCCTCGCGTGAAAGTCCTGCCATGAACATGAGAACTCCGATCGGCGCTGCCTCCACGGGCGTGGCCCTGCTCGACGCCACGCGACTGCCGGCCAGCTTCGAATCGGTGGACGCGCTGGAGGACTTCCTCGCGCGGCCCAGCCAGGCGCTGGTGGACGATCTGGCGCAGGTGGAGGGCGACATCATGATCCTGGGCGTGGCCGGCAAGATGGGCCCAACGCTCGCGCGCCTGGCGAAGAACGCCGCGCCGCACAAGCGCGTGATCGGCGTGGCGCGTTTTTCCGACGCTGCCGTGCGCGAGCGCCTGCAGGCCTGGGGCGTCGAGACCATCGCCTGCGATCTGCTCGACCGTGCTGCGCTGGAAGCATTGCCCAAGGTGCCCAATGTCATCTTCGCGGCCGGCCACAAGTTCGGCGCCTCGTCCAACCAGTCGCTCACCTGGGCCATGAACACGCACGTGCCCGCGCTGGTGGCCGAGGTGTTCAAGGCCTCGCGCATCGTGGCTTTCTCCACCGGCAACATCTACCCCCTCACGCCCGTGGGCCGGCAAGGTGCGGACGAAGCAACGCCGCCCGGTCCGGTGGGCGAGTACGCGCAGTCCTGCATCGGCCGCGAGCGCATGTTCGAGTATTTCTCTGGCAAGTACGACACGCCCGGGCGCATCTTCCGTCTCAACTACGCCATCGACATGCGCTATGGCGTGCTCTACGACATCGCCAGCCGCGTGCATCGTGGCGAGGTGGTGGATGTGACCATGGGCTACGTCAACGTGATCTGGCAGGGCGATGCCAACGCGCAGGTGCTGCGCTGCCTGCGCCACTGCACCACGCCCTCGACGCCCATCAACTGCACGGGCCCCGAAACCATTTCCGTGCGCTGGCTGGTGACGCAGTTCGCCCACCGCTTCGGCGTGCCGGTGCAGGTGAGCGGGCAGGAAGCACCCAACGCGCTGCTGTCCGACACCACGCTGGCCAACCGCCTGTTCGGCTATCCGCTGGTGCCGCTGGGCCAGATGATCGACTGGGTGGCCGACTGGATCAGCCGCGAGCAGCCCGCGCACGGCAAGCCCACCAAGTTCGAGGTGCGGGATGGTGGCTTCTGACTCGCTCGCGCGGGTGAAGCTCTCGTCGGCCGATGCGGCCGGCGGCCTGCTGCTGTCCACCGCCTCGGGCTGGAACCAGACGCTGGACGACTGGCGGCTGTTCATCGGCCACGGCGACGTGACCGGCCTCCGGGACGACACCGGCACGCTGGTGGCCACCGCTGCCGCGCTGCCCTACGCGGGCGGCCAGGGCTGGATCTCGATGGTGCTGGTGCGTGATGACTGGCGCCGCCGGGGCCTCGCCACGCAACTGCTGAACGATTGCGTGCGGGCACTGCACATGCACGGCGTCACGCCCGTGCTGGACGCCACGCCCGACGGCGCCGAGGTGTACCGCCGCATCGGCTTCGTCGATGGCTTCGCGCTCGCGCGCTGGCAGGGCCAGGGCATGGCCGGCACGCCGCTGGCGGGCGCGCGTGTACGCGACGCAGGCTCGGCCGATGCCGCCACCTTCTGCGCGCTGGACCGCGAAGTCACCGGACTCGACCGCGGCTTCCTGCTGCGCGACGTGCTCGCGCGGCCGGACACGCAGGCCCTGATGCGGGACGACGGCGCCGGCTTCGTGCTGGCGCGCGCGGGCGTTCGGGCCACGCAGGTCGGCCCGCTGGTCGCCGCCAGCGAAGACGATGCGCTGGCGTTGCTGCAGGCTGTGCTGGCGCGCGTGCGCGGCCCGGTGTTCCTCGACGTGCCCGACCGCTGGAGCCGGCTCACGGGCTGGCTGCAATCCCATGGCTTTGCACGGCAGCGTCCGTTCGTGCGCATGGCCCTCACGGCGCCCGGCGTGCGCCTGCATGCCCAGGCGCACGACCGCCAGTTCGTGCTGGCCGGCCCTGAATTCGGTTGAACGATTCCATGAGCATCACTTCGCAACAGGTTTCCCGGGCGCGCGCGCTGCTGGCACGCGGCGTCGCCATCCCGGCCCAGCCGCTGGCACTGACTGCGGCGCGACAACTCGACGAGCGCCGCCAGCGCGCGCTCTCGCGCTACTACATCGACGCCGGCGTGGGCGGCCTGGCCGTTGGTGTGCACACCACGCAGTTCGCGATCCGCGACGTGGGCCTGTACGAGCCCGTGCTGCGCCTGGCGATGGAAGAAGCCACCACCTGGGCACCCGGCCGCGAACTGGCCATGGTGGCCGGCGTGTGCGGCCGCACCGGGCAGGCCCTGAAGGAAGCGAAGCTGGCCACCCGCCTGGGCTACCACGCCGGACTGCTGAGTCTGGCCGCGATGAAGGGCGCGAGCGAAGACGAACTCATCGCGCACGTCGAAGCCGTGGCCCAGGAAATCCCGGTGGTCGGCTTCTACCTGCAGCCGGCCGTGGGCGGCATGCAGCTGCCCGCATCGTTCTGGGCCCGCTTCGCCGCCATCGAGAACGTGGTGGCGATCAAGGTGGCGCCGTTCCACCGCTACCGCACGCTCGACGTGATCCGCGGCGTGGTGGCGGCGCGTGCCGAGGAGCGCATCACGCTCTACACCGGCAACGACGACCACATCGTGCTCGACCTGGTCACGCCTTTCACCGTGATGCGCGACGGCCAGCCCGTCACCGTGCGCTTCCAGGGCGGCCTGCTGGGCCACTGGTCGGTGTGGACGAAGGGCGCGGTGGACATCCTCGCGCGCTGCAAGGACGCCGCCAGTTCGTCGGTGGGTGGCGCCGTCACGGCCGGGATGCTCGCGCTCGACTCGCGCGTCACCGACTGCAACAGTGCCTTCTTCGACGTGGCCAACGACTTCCACGGCTGCATCGCCGGCTGCCACGAGATCCTGCGCCGCCAGGGCCTGCTGGAAGGCATCTGGTGCCTCGATCCGGCCGAGGGCCTGTCGCCTGGCCAGAAAGAAGAAATCGACCGCGTTTCGGCGCAACATGCCGACCTGGCCGACGACGCGTTCGTGGCCGCCAACCTCCAGCGCTGGCTGGCCTGAACCGTTCACCATGAGCAGCAGCACGCCCTCCAACCCCATCGCCCGCTGGGCCGCGCACTACCTGCCGGCCGTGGGCCTGTTCGCGGCCTTCATCGCGCTGTGGCAGGTGTCGGTGTCGGTGTTCGACATCCGCGAATACCTGCTGCCCAGCCCGTTGTCGGTGCTGCAGGCCATGAAGCCGGGCGAGATCCAGTGGGCCACGCATGCGTGGATCACCACGGTAGAGATCGTCGGCGCCTTCGTGATCGCGGGCGTGGCCGGCGTGCTGCTGGGCGGCGCCATCGCGTGGTCGCAGGGCATCTCGCGCGCGCTCACGCCGTTCCTGGTGTTCGTCAACACGCTGCCCAAGGTGGCCATCGCGCCGCTGTTCCTCATGTGGATGGGCTACGGCATCGTGCCCAACATGCTGATCGGCGCGCTGATCGGCTTCTTCCCCGTGGTCATCAATACGGCCGTGGGCCTGACGCAGATCGATGCCGACCTGGTGGACCTGGGCCGCGTGTTCAGCGCGCCCAAGTGGAAGGTGTTCTGGAAGATCCGCATCCCCAATGCCTATCCGTACATCCTGTCGGCGCTCAAGGTCACCGCCACCTCGGCCGTGGTGGGCGCGGTGGTGGGCGAATTCGTGGCCTCGCAGAAGGGCCTGGGCTACGTGATCATCACCACGCAAAGCAGCATGAACACGCCGGCCGCCTTCGCGGCGCTGGTGTACATCTCGATCATCGGCCTGGCTGTGTACGGCCTGGTGGCCGTGCTCTCGCGCCTGCTGGCCCCGTGGGCCGACGAAGGCACGCACTGAGCGGGCCCGCGGTCCGCTTTGCCTGAACGCTTTTCCCGAACGACGATTTCCCTTCCCCCTCCGCAACGCCTCTCACGCCCCGAAAGGACGCACCATGAAGACCCGCATCGCCGCACCCCTCTCCGCGCTGGCCCTGGCCCTGATGGCCCTGCCCGCGCAGGCCCAGACGCCCGAGAAGTTCACGTTCGCGCTCAACTGGTTCGCCGTGGGTGACCACGCCGCGTACTGGGTGGCACTGGAGAAGGGCTACTACGCCCAGCGTGGGCTCGACGTGTCGCTGGAGAATTCCAAGGGCTCGGGCGATTCCATCGCCAAGGTAGACACCGGCCGCGCCGACGCAGGCCTGGCCGATGCAGTGCCCATCATCAGCGCCACCTCGCGCGGCGCGCGCGTGAAGATGGTCGGCATGGTGTTCGACAAGACGCCGATGACGATCTTCAGCCACGCCGACAAGCCCCTCCTCAAGCCCAAGGACCTCGAAGGCAAGACCATCGGCGCGCCCGCCGGCGACAGCCAGCGTCTGGCCTTCCCGGTGTTCGCCAGGATCAACAACGTCGACGCTTCCAAGGTCACCTGGGTCAACATCGAGCCCACGGCCAAGTACGCCTCCATCGCCGAAAAGCGCATGGACGGCGTGGCCGACTACACCACGGGCCAGCCCTTCCTCGACAAGGCCGTGGGGCCGGGCAAGTCGGCGCGCATGGCGTGGTCGGACTTCGGCTTTGACCTCTATGCCATGTCGATCATGGCCAGCGAGAAGACCATGGCCGAGAAGCCGCGCCAGCTCAAGGCCTTCCTCGAAGCCTCGTACATGGGCTGGCGCGACGTGATGGCCAACCCCAAGGAAGCGCTGGCCATCTTCAAGAAGCGCGTGCCCGAGATCGACGTGGCCATCATCGAGCAGAACATGATGCTGGGCTTCGATCTGATGCGCACCAAGGGCTACGCCGACAACGGCATCGGCTGGATCGACGAGAAGAAGATGTGCAACTCGGTCGAGATCGTCAACACCTACATGGGCCTGCCCAAGAAGGTGGACTGCAAGGCCGTCTACACCGGCGATTTCTTCACCAAGGTGGCGATGCCGCTGCCGGTGAAGTGAACCCCCGGCAACGGCACATCGCAAGTACGCAGGAAGGAAGACGTTGGGAATGCGCAACCTGATCGAGGTCGACCACGCGGGCATGATCTACCAGGCCGACAGCGGCCCGGTCGAGGCGCTGCGCGACATCTCGCTGACCGTGGGCGAAGGCGAGTTCGTCGCGCTGGTCGGCCCCTCGGGCTGCGGCAAGTCCACGCTGATGCGCGCGATCGCGGGGCTGCGCCCCGTGACCAGCGGCGCCATCCGCGTCGACGGCGCGGTGGTGGACAAGCCCATTCCCAAGGTCGGCATGGTGTTCCAGGCGGCGCTGCTGCTGAAGTGGCGCACCGTGCTCGACAACGTGCTGCTGCCGGTGGAACTGTCAGGCGGCAACACCGCGCAGTACCGCGATCGCGCGCGCGAGCTGCTGAAGATGGTGGGCCTGGGCGACTTCGCCGACAAGCGCCCGCGTGAACTCTCGGGCGGCATGCAGCAGCGCGCGGCGCTGTGCCGCGCGCTCATCATGGATCCGCCCATCCTGCTGATGGACGAGCCCTTCGGCGCGCTCGACGCGATGACGCGCGACGAGATGAACATCGAACTCCTGCGCATCTGGGGCGAGGCGGGCGAAGGCCGGAAGAAAACGATCGTCTTCGTGACGCACTCCATCCCCGAAGCCGTGTTCCTGGCCGACCGCGTGGTCGTGATGTCGCCACGCCCCGGCCGCGTGGCCAACATCCGCGACGTGCACATTCCGCGCCCGCGCACGGCCGAGACGCGCGCCGATCCCGAACTCGGCCGCATGGCGTTCGAGATCTACACCGAGCTGTCCGGCAGCACCGCGAAGCCGGGCGAGACCCGCAGCGGCCCGCACTGGTGAGGGGCTGCCCATGAGCACGGCACCGCTGCTGCGGGTCACCGGCGTCGATCTGTTCGAGGCGCCGTACCGGCTGCGCCTGCCGTTCCGCTTCGGCGTCATCACCGTCACCGAAGGCGTGCAGGCCATCGTGCGCGTGCGCGTGCGGCTCGACGACGGACGTGAAGCCACCGGCTACGCCGCCGAGGCGCTGGCCGCCAAGTGGTTCGACAAGAACCCGCAGCTCTCCGACGACGACAACCGCCACCAGCTGAGGCGCACGCTGCAACTCACGCGCGATGCCTATCTGCAGGCCGGGCCGATGACGGCCTTCGGACTGCATGCCCATCACTACCCGGCGCTGATCGCCGCCTGCGCAGCCGAGCAGTCACCGCCGCTGGTGGCGTCCTACGGGCCGGCGCTGCTCGACCGTGCCGTGCTCGATGCGCTGTGCCGAGCGCTGGGCATGAGCTTCTTCGATGCGATGCGCGCCAACCTGCCGGGGCTGGACGCCACGCTCACGCCCGACCTCGCGGGCTTCGACCTGCCGGCGATGCTGGCCGACCTCGCACCCCTGCCGAGCATCGAGGTGCGCCACACCGTCGGCCTGGTCGACCCGATCACGGCGGCCGACCAGGCGCCGGGCACGCGCGTGAACGACGGCCTGCCTGAGACGCTCGAAGAGGTCATCGCCACCTATGGCAATCGTTATTTCAAGCTCAAGGTCTCGGGGCAGCTCGACGCCGACATCGACCGGCTCGCGCGTATCGCGGCCGTGCTGGATGCGCAGGGCACGCCCTACCACGTCACGCTCGACGGCAACGAGCAGTACGGCGATGCCGCCGCCATCGCCGCGCTGTGGGAACGGGCCCAGGCCACGCCCGCGCTGGCGCGGCTGGTGGCCAGCACGCTGCTGATCGAGCAACCCATCAAGCGCCAGCAGGCGCTGGCCGAGCCCGTGGACGCGCTGGCGCGCCACCGGCCCGTCATCATCGACGAGAGCGATGGCGAGATCGACGCCTTCGTGCGCGCCCGTGCGCTAGGCTACACAGGCGTGTCCACCAAGTCGTGCAAGGGCCTCTACAAGTCGCTGCTCAACCTGGCGCGTTGCCGCATGTGGAATGCGGCCGAGGGGCGCGATCGTTACTTCATGTCGGCCGAAGACCTCACCATGCAGCCCGGCACGGCCGTGCAGCAGGACCTGGTGCTGGTCAGCCTGATGGGCATCACGCACGTGGAGCGCAACGCGCACCATTTCATCGACGGCTTCGACGGCCGCCCGCCCGCCGAGGCGCGCGAGTTCCTCGCGGCCCATCCTGATCTCTACCAGGACACGCAGGGCCCCGTGCGCTTGCGGCTGATGCAGGGCCAGCTGGCGCTGGATTCGCTCGCCGCGCCCGGCTTCGGCAGCGGCGTGTCGCCGCAGCTGGACAGCACGGCCGCGATGCCTGCGGCCGCCTGGCCGGCCGCGGTCTAGTTTTCACGACGCAGGGCGCCATGGACGATTTCGAACGATTCGATGCCCTGGCGCTGGCCGATCTCGTGCGGCGCGGCGAGGCCACGGCCAGCGAGGTGCTCGAAGCCGCCATCGCGCGCATCGAGGCCCGCAACCCCGCGCTCAACGCCGTCGTCACACCGCTGTTCGATCCGGCGCGTGCGGCGGTGGCCCAGGGCGTGCCGACGGGCCCGCTCTGCGGTGTGCCCTTCCTCGTCAAGGAACTCGTGAGCTCGGTGGCCGGCACGGCCACCACGTCGGGCTCGCGCCTCTATGCCGGCAACGTGGCCACGCACGACAGCGAGGCCATCGCACGCCTGCGCCGCGCGGGCCTGGTGATAGCCGGCAAGACCAACACACCGGAGTTCGGGCTCTCGCCCACCACCGAATCGCAGCTCTACGGCATCACGCGCAATCCGTGGGATCTGTCGCTGTCGCCTGGCGGCAGCAGCGGCGGCTCGGCCGCGGCGGTGGCGGCCGGCATGGTGCCGATGGCGCATGCCACGGATGGCGGCGGTTCGATCCGCATCCCGGCCTCGGCCTGCGGGCTGTTCGGCCTCAAGCCCACACGCGCGCGCGTGACCGCGGGCCCGGAGGGCGGAGAAGGCCTCTCGGGCCTGGCCTGTCAGCACGTGGTGAGCCGCAGCGTGCGCGACAGCGCGGCGCTGCTCGACGTGATTGCCGGCGCCATGCCGGGCGACCCGTACAGCGCCACGCCGCCGGCCGGCCGCTTCCTGGATGCCACGCGGCGCGCGCCGGGCCGGCTGCGCATCGCCTTCAGTGCCGTGGCCCCCAACGGCGTGCCGGTGGATGCGGCCTGCGTGGCCGCCGTGCACGACGCGGCGCATCTGTGCGAATCGCTGGGCCATCACGTCGAGGAGGCCGCGCCGGACTACGACGCGTCGGCCGTCGCGCTGGGGTTCCAGACGGTGTTCGCGTGCAACACGCTCGCCAACATTGCGCGCGTCACCGGCGGCGCGCCGGCCGGCGACGGCCTGGTCGAGCCCCTGACACGCGCGCTGGCCGAGCGCGGCCGCGCCGTGGATGCCGCGCGCTTCATCCTCACCCTGCAGGGGCTGCAGCGCCAGTCGCGCCGCGTGGCCGCTTTCTTCGAGCGTTTCGACCTCTGGCTCACGCCCACGCTGGCGCAGACGCCGAGGCCCATCGGCTGGTTCGGCATCGACAGCGAAGACGTCGAGGCCTGGCTCGGCAAGCTCGAGGCCTACCTGCCGTTCACCTACCTCTTCAACGTGACCGGGCAGCCGGCGGCGTCGGTGCCGCTCTACTGGATGGAGCGCGCGGCGCTTCCCGAGGTCCATGCGGCGGGAGCAGGTGCGCAGCCGGTTCCGATCGGCGTGCAGTTCGCGGCCCGGTACGCGGACGAGGCCACGCTGTTCAGCCTGGCGGCGCAACTCGAGCAGGCGCGGCCCTGGTTCGACCGTCGTCCGCGCGTCCCCCTGTAGCCAGGCGGGCCGGGATCAACGCACGGCCAGTAGCTTCACCGACACTTCGGCGAAGCCCTCGCCGCGCTCGCCCCGGGTGATGTAACGCGGCTTGTGGCGCAATTCACGCTCGAAGCGGCGGATGTTGGCCACGCCGATGCTGTTGGCGAAGTGCTCGAACATCAGCTGGTCGTTGGTGGAGTCGCCCACGTAGGCCCAGCGGTCGGACTCGGCATCGAGGTCGCGGCCGAACAGCTCGCGCACGATCCAGCGCGCGCCCTCGAGCTTGTTGTGGGTGCCGTACCAGCCGTTGATGTGGATGCTGCTCACGGTGGCCGTCATGCCCTCGGCCTCCATGATGCGCACGGCGCGTGCGATGGCGGCTGCATCCATGTGGTTGAACTCGCTGTGGTCGATGGCGATGTCGGTCTCGCGGCCGATGCTGTCGCGCGAGAGCTGCGCGCCGGGCACCTCGCGCAGCACGCGCAGTGCCACGTCCTGCATGCGCGCGAAGTTGCGCGCGCGCGTGGCCTCGTCCTGCTGGTAGCGCTTGACCAGCGCGCCGCCAGCGTGATGCGTGAGCGCCACCGAGCCGTTCTCGGCCACGATGGTGTCCACCGGCCAGACGGCGGCGAAGGGCGCGCTCCAGCCAGCCGGCCGGCCGGTGATCGGGATCACGTGCAGCCCGGCCGACTTCAGCCGCGCCAGCGCCAGCAGGGCGTCGGGCGTGGCCCGGCCGTCGGTGGTCAGCGTGTCGTCGATGTCGGTGAAGACGCCGACGATGCGGCGCCGGTCGTCAGCGGGCCAGGCGTTGATGTCCCAGAGCATGGCGCGGTGCGGTGTCGGCGTGCGCGGTCGTCAGCCGGCGTGGCCCAGCGCCAGGCCGGCGTGTTCGCGCAGCGGGTGGAAGTGGATCCTGGGGAAGCGCTCCTGTGCCAGTCGGACGTCGTACGGGCTGGTGCACAGGTAGGCCAGCGTGTCGGCGGCGTCGCGCGCCAGCCGCTGCGGGTAGGTGTCGGTGAAGGCGCGCAGATCCTGCGCGTTGTCGGCCGTGATCCAGCGCGCGCCGGTGTACTGGCAGCTCTCCAGGCGCACGTCGCAGTCGTATTCGGTCTTGAGGCGGTGCTGCACCACTTCGAACTGCAGCTGGCCGATCGCGCCCAGCAGCATGGGGCCGCCCACCTCGGGCTTGAAGACCTGGATCGCGCCTTCCTCGCCCAGCTGCTCCAGCCCCTGCTGCAGCTGCTTGGTGCGCAGCGGGTTCTTCAGGATCACGGTCATGAACAGTTCGGGCGCGAAGAACGGCAGGCCGGTGAACTGCAGGCTGGCACCGTCGGTGATGGTGTCGCCCAGCTGCACGCCGCCATGCGTGGTGAAGCCGATGATGTCGCCCGCGTAGGCCTCGTCCACCGCCTCGCGGCGCTGGCTCATGAAGGTGACCACGCTGGTGGGGCGCAGCTCTTTCGAGGTGCGCATCACCTTGAGCTTCATGCCCGGCGTGTACTTGCCCGACGCCATGCGCACGAAGGCGATGCGGTCGCGGTGGTTCGCGTCCATGTTGGCCTGCACCTTGAACACCACGCCGGCGAAGTCCTTGTCCTCGGGCTCGATGGTCTTGCTGACCGGCTGGCGGTTGACCATCACGGTGCTGGTGCGCGGGCGCGGCGAGGGCGCCAGGTCGACCAGCGCGTCCAGCACTTCCATCACGCCGAAGTTGTTGACGCCCGAGCCGAAGAACACAGGCGTCTGCTTCGCGGCCAGGAAGGCCTCGTGGTCCCATTCGGGCGAGGCGCCGGTGGCCAGCTCCATGCTGTCCATGGCCGCCTGCCATTCGCTGCCGAAGCGCGCCGAAAGCTTGTCCTGCTCGGTGAGGGGAATGGCCTCGAAATCCTGCGGGCGTCGCTCGCTGCCCGACTCGAACACCGTCATGGCCTGCGTGCGCAGGTTGACGA
>JAGOCV010000028.1 GCA_017998575.1 Burkholderiaceae bacterium | reverse complement strand
GGCCTGGGCGGCATCGGCCTGGCCGTGATCCAGGGTGCGCAGCTGGCCAAGGCTGGCCGCATCATCGCGATCGACACCAATCCCTCGAAGTTCGAACTGGCGAAGACCTTCGGCGCCACCGATTGCGTGAATCCCAAGGATCACGACAAGCCCATCCAGCAGGTCATCGTCGAGATGACGACCTGGGGCGTGGACCACAGCTTCGAGTGCATCGGCAACGTCAACGTGATGCGTGCGGCGCTCGAATGCGCACACCGCGGCTGGGGCCAGAGCGTGATCATCGGCGTGGCCGGCGCGGGCCAGGAGATCTCGACGCGCCCGTTCCAGCTGGTCACTGGCCGCAAGTGGCTGGGCACGGCCTTCGGCGGCGTGAAGGGCCGCTCGCAGCTGCCGGGCATGGTGGAAGACGCGATGGCCGGGCGCATCCAGCTCGAGCCCTTCGTCACGCACACCATGCCGCTCACGGGCATCAACGAAGCGTTCGACCTGATGCACGAAGGCAAGTCGATCCGCTCCGTCGTTCATTTCTGATCGCGGAGCCCAGGATGGAACGCGTCGAATCGCACGCCAGCTTCGGCGGCCGGCAGGAGGTGTGGAAGCATGCATCGTCCACACTGAACTGCGAAATGAAGTTTGCCGTCTACCTGCCGGCGCAGGCCCTGGCCGGCGAGCGCTGCCCGGTGCTGTACTGGCTGTCGGGCCTGACCTGCACCGAGCAGAACTTCATCACCAAGGCCGGCGCGCAGGAGCATGCCGCGCGCCACGGCCTCATCGTCGTCGCGCCCGACACCAGCCCGCGGGGCGAGGGCGTGGCCAATGATGAGTCCTATGACCTGGGCCAGGGTGCCGGCTTCTATCTGAACGCCACGCAGCAGCCGTGGGCGACGCACTACCGCATGGCCGACTACGTGGGCGAGGAACTGCCCGCGTTGATCGAGTCGCACTTTCCCGTGTCGGATGCACGCGCGATCTCTGGCCATTCGATGGGTGGCCACGGCGCGCTCGTGACCGCCCTGCGCAACCCCGGCCGCTACAAGAGCGTGTCGGCGTTCTCGCCCATCGTCGCGCCCACGCAGGTGCCGTGGGGCGAGAAGGCCTTCACGGCTTACCTGGGCGCGGACCGCGCCCCGTGGAAAGCGTGGGATGCCGTCGAACTGGTGAAGACCGCCGCCGAGCGCCTGCCGCTGCTGGTGGACCAGGGCGACGCCGACGAATTCCTGGTGAAGCAACTGCGGCCCGAGCTGCTGCAAGCCGCCTGCGAAGCCGCGGGCCATCCGCTCACGCTGCGCCTGCAGCCGGGCCACGACCACAGCTACTACTTCATCGCGAGCTTTATGGGCGATCACTTCGCCCACCACGCGGCAGCGCTGCGCGGCTGAGGGAGCGAGCGCCCGCGGCTCACGCAGGCGCGCCTGTCCGGCGCGCAGCGTACGCGAACGGGGTCAGCGCTTGCGCGCCGCGTCGTACAGGCCCTGCACGCGCGGCACGTTGGCCTGCAATTGCGCGATGCGCTGCGGACCGCTGGGGTGGGTAGAGAGGAAGCTGGCGCCGTTGTTGCCGCTGGCCTGACCCATCTTTTGCCACAGGGAAACCGAGGACTGGGGATCGTAGGCCGCGCGCGCGGCCAGCTCGAGCCCCACCAGGTCGGCGTCGCTCTCGTCGTCGCGGCTGAACTTCAGCGTGAGCAGTTGCGTGCCCAGGTTGGCCGCCACGTCGCCCAGCTGGCCCAGGCCCAGCAGTTGCGCGCCGATGGACAGTAGCGCGCCCGTGCCCTGGCTCTTGGCGATGCGTGCACGCGCGTGCTCGCGCAGCGCGTGGGCCATCTCGTGGCCCATGACCATGGCGGTCTCGTCGTCGGAGAGCTTGAGCTGGTCGAGGATGCCGGTGTAGAAGGCAATCTTGCCGCCAGGCATGCAGAAGGCGTTGATCTGCTTGCTGCCGATCAGGTTGACTTCCCACTGCCAGTTGGCGGCGCGGCTGTTCCAGGTGTTGGTGTACGGGATGATGCGCTGCGCGATGCTGCGCAGGCGCACCAGCTGGGGATGATTGGCCGGCGCGAGCGCACCCTTGGACTTGGCCTCCTGCATCATCTCGCCATACTGCTGTCGCGATGCGGTTTCCAGCTCTTCGGCAGGCACCAGCTTGCGCAGCTCGGACGACTGCCCGACGTTGACCTGCCCGATCGCCGCCTCGCCCGCCAGCGCACCGCCGGCCAGCAGGAATGCACGTCGGGCCTGCCAGGGCCCATGGACAGAGGATTGTTTGGCGGCGCAGAAGATGCACATGCGCGAATAATAGTCAGAAACCGCTTCTTCCATGTCAGACAACTCCTCCGTCCCGCGTGCGGCCCCGGCCGCCGCCACGCCCCCTCGCCGCAGCTGGCGCGAGTCCCTGGCCGTCTATCTCGAGCCCGCCAGCCTGCGCATGCTGGCCCTGGGCTTCTCGGCGGGCCTGCCGCTCTTGCTGGTGCTGGGCACGCTGAGCTTCCGCCTGCGCGAGGCCGGCATCGACCGCACCACCATCGGCTACCTCAGCTGGGTGGGGCTGGCCTACGCGTTCAAGTGGTGCTGGGCGCCGCTGGTGGACCGCATGCCGCTGCCCCTGCTCACGCGCGCGCTGGGCCGGCGGCGCAGCTGGCTGCTGGTGTCGCAGCTGGCCATCGCGGCGGGCCTCCTGGGCATGGCGCAGGCCGATCCGCGCGCGGGCCTGGATGTGCTGGTGCTGTGCGCGCTGGTGGTGGCCTTCGCATCGGCCACGCAGGACATCGCGCTGGACGCCTTCCGGATCGAGCTGGCCGGCACCGACCGGCAGGCCGCACTGGCCGCGACCTACCAGACTGGCTACAGGCTCGCCATGATCTGGGCTGGCGCGGGCGTCCTCTGGGTGGCCGCGCGCCATGAAGTGGCCGACCTCGCGGGCTACCAGCAGCAGGCCTGGCAGGCCGCCTACTGGGTGATGGCCGCATCGATGGCTGTGGGGGTCGTCACCGTGCTTACCGCGCGCGAGCCGGCCCGCGCCGAACTACCGCCCGCGCGCAGCGCGGCCGACTGGCTGCGCCAGGTGCTGGTGGAGCCCTTTGCCGATTTCCTGCGCCGCCACCGCTGGCATGCCGTGCTGCTGCTCGCGCTGATTGCGGTCTACCGCATCAGCGACGTGGTGATGGGCATCATGGCCAACCCGTTCTACGTGGACATGGGCTACACCAAGGACGAGGTGGCCGCGGTGAGCAAGGTGTTCGGCGTGATCATGACCCTGCTGGGGGCCTTCGTCGGCGGCGTGCTGTCGATGCGCTTCGGCGTGATGCGCATCCTGATGCTGGGCGCCGTCACCAGCGCGTTGAGCAACCTGCTGTTCGCCTGGCTCGGCGGCCACGGCCACGACGTGCGGGCCCTGGTGCTGGTGGTGTCGGCCGACAACCTGGCCGGCGGCATCGCCTCGGCCGCCTTCATTGCCTACCTGTCATCGCTGACCAACGTGCGCTATTCGGCGACGCAGTACGCGCTGTTCAGCTCGATGATGCTGCTGGCACCCAAGTGGCTGGCCGGCTTCTCGGGCGCGTTCGTCGACGCCTACGGCTACACCCCGTTCTTTGTGGGCACCGCATTGCTGGGCCTGCCGGTGCTGCTGCTGGTGGCCCTGGCGGCACGAGTGCGGATCCCGACAGACGGCGGACGGTGAAGCCCTGCCACGTCTGTTTACCTTTCTTTACGCCCGATTCAAGCGAGGGCGATGCAACCGGGCGACGATGAGGCTATCGGCGACCTGAGTCGCCTCTCTCCGCGGACTGACACCATGACCTCTCCCCAACTGCTGATGATCGAGGACGATGCGCGGCTGGCCCAGATGGTGGGCGAGTACCTGACGCAGTCTGGCTTCGGCTTCCACCACGCCGGCGACGGCCAGAGTGGTCTCGCGCGCATGACGGAACAGGCACCCGACCTCGTCATCCTCGACCTCATGCTGCCCGACCTCGACGGGCTCGAAGTCTGCCGCCGCATCCGTGCGCTGCCGGGCCTTGCGGCCCGCGTGCCGGTGCTCATGCTCACGGCCAAGGGCGATCCGATGGATCGCATCATCGGCCTGGAGCTCGGCGCCGACGATTACCTGCCCAAGCCGTTCGAGCCGCGCGAGCTGCTGGCGCGCATCCGCGCCATCCTGCGCCGACGGGGCGACGACGCCGCGCCGGCCGCCGCCGCGCCCGCGCTGCGCTTCGGCTCGCTGGAGATCGACCGCGATGCGCGCACCGTCACCGTGGGCGGCCGGGTGGCCGAACTCACCTCGTACCAGTTCGACCTGCTGGTGGCGCTGGCCGAGCGCGCCGGCCGCGTGCTCACGCGCGACCAGATCATGGAAGCCGTGCGCGGCCGCGAACTCGAAGCCTTCGACCGTTCCATCGACGTGCACATGGGCCGCATCCGCGCGGCCATCGAGGCCGACGCCAAGACGCCCAAGCGCATCCTGACCGTGCGCGGCGTGGGATACGTCTTCGCCAAGCAGCAGGACTGAAAAGCATGAGCCCCCAAGTTCGCGCACTCCGTGTCGCTCTCCACCCCCCGCGAGGGCGCTCATAGGCTGACCATGCCATCCAATCCGTTCTCGCGTCGCCTGTACCTGCGCATCTGGCTGGCCATTGCCGGCGGGTTGCTGGTGCTCACGCTGGTGATCGGCTGGGCCTGGCGCATCACGGCCGATTCGATCCGGCCCGGACCGCAGTCGCCGCCGCGCGAGGTCGTGATCCGTGATGCCAGCGGCACGATCCTGAGCACCGGCGCGGCGCGTGCCACGCGGCCGCCGAACAACGAGGGGCTGGAGTTCGTGGTCAACCTGACCGATGGCGAGACCCTGCACCTCACCTTGCCGCCACGGCCCAACCGCCGGCCCGCTCCGCCGTTCTGGGCCCGCGAGCCGTTCGGCTTCGCCTGGCTGCTGGCGCTGGTGGGCGTGGCCGTGACCATCGGTGTCTATCCGGTGGTGCGGCGGCTCACGCAGCGGCTCGAAACATTGCAAAGCGGCGTGCAACGCTGGGGCGCGGGCGACCTGTCGGTGCGCATTCCCGTGGCAGGGCACGACGAGGTGGCCGACCTGTCCAACCGCTTCAACGACGCGGCCGAGCAGATCGAGCGGCTGGTCTCCTCGCACAAGGCCCTGCTGGCCAATGCATCGCATGAATTGCGCTCTCCGCTCACGCGCATCCGCATGAGCCTGGAGCTCATGGGCGCGCAGCCCTCGCAGGCCGCGCGCGACGAGATCGCGCGCTCCATTGCCGAGCTCGACCAGCTCATCGGCGAGATCCTGCTGGCCAGCCGGCTGGACTCACGCGAGGCCGACATGGGCACGCTCGAAGCAGTCGACCTCACCGGCCTGGCGGCCGAAGAATGCGCGCGAGCCGATGCCGAGCTTCAGGCGGAAGGCGGCACGGTCATCGTGCAGGGCGTGCCGCGCCTGCTGCGCCGCGTGATCCGCAACCTGCTGGAGAACGCCCGCCGCTACAGCACGGGCGAGGTCACGGTGACGATTCGCCAGCAGGGTGCGCGCGTCGCGCTGGCGGTCGCCGACCATGGCCCGGGCGTACCGCCGGAACAGCGCGAACGCATCTTCGAGCCCTTCTACCGCCTGCCCGGCGCCAGCGAACGCGACGGCGGTGTCGGTCTGGGCCTGGCCTTGGTCAAATCGATCGTCCTTCGCCATGGCGGCCACGTGCGCTGCGAGGCCAACGAAGGCGGCGGCGCCCGTTTCGTGGTCGATCTGCCAGTTCAGGGCACGCCCCCGGCGTGACGTTTTTCACGGCTTTGTCGCCCAACCTGTGTCGATCGTGGCGTCATCCCCCATTCAAGGGATGCCACCCGCTTCAAATAGCCGTAGATTCGGGCTGTCTGCTGTCACCACATCACCGAATACAAGACTCCCAACGACGTCCTGCAAAGGACTTTGACAGGCCGCCGCGAGGCGGCTTTTTTTTGGAGGCGGAGCAGACAGCGTGCGCAGGTAACATCGCAACGCATTCCACGGAGACCTGACATCCGCCGCTTCTTCATTGCCCCCGCAGCCAGGCTGGAACTGACTGCCCAGTGGCTTCTCATCGCCTTCATTTTTGCCATTCCATTGACAGTCGCCGGCGCGAACCTGCTGCGCGCCTTGCTGTTGCTGGCTTGGCTGCTGGCAGGCGGCTTCGTGCAACGCTGGCAAGTGCTGCGCCGCGATCCGCTCAGCTGGATCTGCGTGCTGCTGTTCGGCACCGTGGTCGTGGCTTCGGCATGGACTGCCGCCCCTGCCGATACGGTGGTCGGCCACATCCAGAAGTACAGCAAGCTGCTGTTCGTGCCTGTCGCGGTATCGCTGCTGCAGGAAGCACGCTGGCGCGAGCGCGCGTTGCTCGCATTCACGGCCGCCATGCTGCTGACGCTCGCAGCCTCGATGCTGCATGTGGTCTGGGATTTCCCCGGCGCCAAAGGCTCCGGCACGGGACTGCATGGCAACCACCACATCTTCACCAACTACATCAGTCAGAACGTGATGATGTCGTTCATGGTGCTGGTGGCGCTCACTCGCGCTGCCCAGCCTGCCGACCCGCAGGCCGGCGGCTGGCGCTGGTTCTGGCTTGCCGTGGCGCTGGTCGGCATCGTCAACATCGGCTTCTTCGTGGGTGGACGCACGGGCTACCTCACGCTGGCAGCCAGTCTCTTCATCTTCGCGTGGCTGGCCAGCAGCCGCACATCGCGCATGTGGCTGGTGAGCACCCTGGTAGTGGGCGGCCTTCTGATGGCCGCGAGTTCAGATCGGCTGCAGGAGCGGGTGACGCAGGCGGCGCAGGAGGTGCAGACGCGCCATGAAGACGGAAATGCCACGTCCATCGGACTGCGGCTTGGATTCTGGGAAGGCTCGCTGCGGCTGATCGCCCAGCGCCCGTTGACTGGCACCGGCACGGGCAGCTACAGCCAGGCGTTCTGCACCGCGATGCCCGCCGAGTGGTGCAATCTTCCGGCCAACGGACATCCGCACAACCAGTTGCTCCACTCATGGGTAGAACAGGGCCTGGCCGGGGCCTTGCTGGTTCTCGCGCTTTTGGCCCTGCCATTCCTGGCGGCGGCGCGTTGCCACGGCGCACGGCGCACCCTTCTGTTGGGCCTGGGCGCCACATTCTTCATCCACAGCATGCTCAACCCGTCGATCTTCCACATCGACGGCCTGTTCTTCCTGATGATGTTCAGCGTGCTGCTGGCGGGACTGGATTTCAGCCCGCACCGTTCAGGCACCGCCGCAGCCCGAACCCCACCGGCCTAGGACGATCGCTTCTGCGGCGCGCCGAGCAGATGGCGGTCGTATTTCAGCGCCGCATACCGGAAGAAGCACTCCAGCGCCACGAAGAAGCAATGCAGGAACCCGGCGCCGCCGCACAGGAATCCGCGCTGGAGGAAATACAGCCGCACGAAGTTTCCGAAGGCCGAGCCGATGCCGCGCCAGACACCGCCGCGCTTGCCTTGCGCCAATCGCTTGGCTGCACCGTTCTGCGAGTACTGCGCCAGCTTGAGAATGCTGCCGTGGATGCTCTCGCGCGAGTAGTGCGGCATGCGGGCATGGAGACGGTGGACGGGCAGCCCGGCGGGCTCGAGCACTGCGCCTTCGTGCACCACGCCGTCGAAACGCAGGATCGTGCTGCGCAGGAAAAGACGCGGAATGCCGCCGGTGCTCTTCATGCGCGAGAGCCGGCGCCCGAAAGCCACCTGCTCCCACTGGACTTCCCACACCCCCGGCGTATCTGCGGCGACGACGGCCTCGATCTCGGCCCGCAGCGCCGGAGTGATCTCCTCATCGGCATCGAGAAAGAAGATCCAGTCGCCGTGTGCGACCTCGAGCAGCCGGTTGCGCTGCACGGCGAAGCCCTGCCAGTCGGCATGCACATGCACGGTGGCACCTGCAGCGCGAGCGATCTCGACCGTGCGATCGGTGCTGCCGCTGTCGACCACGATGATCTCGTCGGCAAACGCGGCGCTGGCCAGGCAGGCGGCGATGCGTCGCTCTTCGTTGACGGTGAGAACGCCGATGGTCAGGCGAGGCGGGTTGTTCATGTTTTGCTTGCCGATGGGGAACCGTGCGAGAGCGCACGCAAGCCCTGCAACCGCCCCCAGGCGCGGGCCAGCAGCCGGGGCGAGACCAGCAGCACCCGCGCCGCCACGTTGAACCATGCCCGCGTGATCGTGCGGCGCAGCAGGCGCGCCCCGGCGGCATCGCCCTGGTGCTTGAGCGCGAAGATGATCTTGGATTGCGCGTGGTGCCAACCGCGCCAGTACTCGGCCGCCAGCGGACGCGGCCCGCGCACCGAGCCGCGCGAGAAATGCTTGACCCGGATGTGCGGCAGCACGCGCACGTTCAGGCGTGCATTGAACGCGCGCAGGCACAGGTCTTCGTCTTCGTAGTACAGGAAAAAGCGCGGATCGAAGAAGCCCATGCCGGCCATCTTCTCGCGGTCCAGCAGCATGACCGCCGCGCAGGCGTAGCCGACTGACAGCGGGCCTTCGGCAGCGCCCGTGCGCGGCGCCCAGTCGTCGCGGGGCCAGCTGTAGTTGACCTCTTCGCGGCCTGCGGCATCGGTGAGCTGCGGCACGATGACGGCCGCGTCGGGCCAATGCTGCGCGCCAGCCACCAGCTGCGCGATGGCATCGGCCGAGATTTCGCAATCGGGATTGAGCAGCAACACGTAGCGTGTGGTCGCCGCCTCGATGCCCTGGTTGTTGGCGACGCCGTAGCCCATGTTGCGGGGCAACGCGATGACGCGCGCCCGGGGCAATTGCCTGGCAACCTGCGCCAGCGTGTCATCGGCGCTCGCGTTGTCGACCACGCTCACGTGCGGCAGATGCGCAAGGCATTCGGCCAGCGGCGCGATGCAATGGGCGCTGTTGTAGGTCACCGTGAGCACGGTGACCTGGTCCAGCAACGCGGCATCGATCGGGCCGACTGGCGCAGCCGCGATGGCCGCAGGATGCGTCATCGGTCCCGGCTCAATGGCTGTGACTGACCACTTCACCCGCCTTCAGCTGGTAGGTGGTGCCGCAATACGGACAGCGGGCCTGGCCAGTGCGCGCCACGTCGAGGTAGACGCGCGGATGGCCGTTCCAGAGCTTCATGTCGGCCTTGGCGCTGGGGCAGAACACGCCGCCCTGCGGATTGAGATCGCGGGCCAGGAGTTCGACGGTGGCGGTGGTGCTCATGATGGTGTCAGACCTTGGTGAGCCAGTGGGCGTATTGGGGGTTGCGGCCGTTCACGATGTCGAAGAAGGCGCTCTGGATCTTCGTGGTGATGGGACCGCGCTCGCCGATGCCGATCTGCACGCGGTCGAGTTCACGGATGGGCGTGACTTCGGCGGCCGTGCCGGTGAAGAACGCCTCGTCGGCGATGTAGACCTCGTCGCGCGTGATGCGCTTTTGCACGATCTCCAGCCCCAGATCCTTGGCGATGTGGAACACCGTGTTGCGCGTGATGCCGTTGAGCGCGCCGGCCGACAGGTCGGGCGTGTAGATCACGCCGTTCTTGATGATGAAGATGTTCTCGCCCGCGCCTTCGGAGACGAAGCCCGAGCTGTCCAGCAGCAGCGCCTCGTCGTAGCCGTCGTCCACGGCTTCCATGTTGGCGAGGATCGAGTTGCTGTAGTTGCTCACGGCCTTGGCTTGCGTCATCGTGATGTTGACGTGATGGCGCGTGTAGCTCGACGTCTTCACGCGGATGCCGCGCCGCAGGCCCTCCTCGCCAAGATAGGCGCCCCAGGCCCAGGCGGCCACCATGATGTGGATGGTGTTGCCCTTGGGGCTGACGCCCAGCTTCTCGGAGCCGATCCAGACCAGCGGGCGCAGGTAGCAGCTCTCGAGCTTGTTCTCGCGCACCACCTGGCGTTGCGCCTCGTTCACCTGTTCTTTGGTGAAGGGAATGGTCATGCGCAGGATCTTGGCGCTGTTGAACAGGCGCTCGGTGTGCTCTTCGAGGCGGAAGATCGCCGTGCCACCTTCGGTGTTGTAGGCGCGCACGCCCTCGAACGCGCCGCATCCGTAGTGCAGCGTATGGCTGAGCACGTGGATCTTCGCGTCACGCCATTCGACCAGTTGTCCGTCCATCCAGATCTTGCCGTCGCGGTCGGCCATTGAGGGATTTGCGCTCATGGGGGTAGGTATTCGGGTGGTAGGGCCGTGCACGGGCGCGCACGGGAAGCTTGACCCGGCATTCTAAAGATCTGGCAACGGGTCGCGGATAATCCCGCCTGCAGCCCAGCCGGGCCGCGCAACCGGCCCCGCACGAGGCAACCCGCATGAAATACAAGGCCCGCCGCCTCTTCGCCGCGCTCCGACACGCCAGCATCCGCGCCCACTTCAGCCAGTACGGCGAAGACGTGCATTTGCACAAGCACTTCCGCCAGCAACGCGAAGGCTTCTATGTGGATGTCGGCGCGCATCATCCCTTCCACCTATCCAACACCGCATCCCTGTGGCTCAAAGGCTGGCGCGGCATCAATGTGGATGCGAGCCAGAAGGCTGTCGCCATGTTCGACCGGCTGCGCCCACAAGACACCAACATCTGCGCCGCGATCGTGGATGCGGACACCGCAGCAGGCTCGGAAACCGTCACCTTCTACTTCAGCAAGGACATCGACAACTGCGCCACCTGCGATCCGGCTCTTGCGCGCGAGCGCGGGATGCAGCATTCGGAGACGGTGCCGTGCCGATCGCTGATGCAGATCCTGGAGCAGGCGCACGGGCTGTCGGGCGGTCGGGTCGATCTCCTGAACATCGACATCGAGGGGCTCGACGAGATGGCCGTGGCCGATGTGTCGCGCTGGCCCCTCTACCCTTCGGTGCTGATGATCGAGATCTATGGACAGACGGTGCGTGACGTCTTGCAGAGCCCCGCGAACATCGCCCTCGAAGCCGAGGGGTACCGGTTGCTGGAGCGAATCGGCCACACGGCCATCTACCACCACATGCCGCAAGCGGGCGCCGAACGCCGTTGAGGTTGCCGGCGCGAAGAAGCGCCTATCGCCCGGGCCCGTATCGGCTCACTGGCCGCTGGTCGGCAGACCCTCATCCACCGGCGGCCGCCACAGCGCCCACCGCACCAGCCGCCCGTCCTGGAATTCACACGTCACGTGCGAGCCGCTGGCGTCGGTCCAGCGGTACACCTCGGGCTGCGTGCCTTCGGGCGATTGCTGCAGGCCGAGCGAGCGGGTCATGGCCATCACATGCAGCAGATTGACACCGGGCTTGAGCCGGGCATTGAACATCACTGCGCTGGCCACGAACCCCATGGGCTGCTGCGAGGCGCGGCGCAGCACGTGCATCATGCGCGTGAAGTGCAGCAAGAGGAACATCAGCATCGCGCCGCCGGCCAGCGCCAGCCCGGCGCCGCCGAAGCCGTTGTAGGCAACGATCAGGATCGCCACGCCCGCGACGGGCACAAGGAGTTTCTGGAACTTCATGCCCCCGATTGTCGCAGCGCGTCGGCCCCGCCCGATGTGGCGACCACTTACCGCCGCCAGCGAACCGCCGGGCTCAGAGCCCGCGTACCACATCCATCGCCTCCTCGATGCGCTCGACCGCGTGCACGGCAAGTCCCTCGAATGCCTTGTCGCCCTTTTTGGGCGCGTTGGCGCGGGGCACCACGGCCACGCTGAAGCCCAGCTTGGCGGCCTCGCGCAATCGCTCCTGACCGCGCGGCGCGGGCCGCACCTCTCCGGCCAGCCCCACTTCGCCAAAGGCGATGAATCCCTTGGGCAGTGCCTTGCCGCGCAGCGACGAGGTGATGGACAGCATCACCGCCAGATCTGCCGCGGGTTCGCTGATGCGCACGCCGCCCACGGCGTTGACGAACACGTCCTGGTCCATGCAGGCCACGCCCGCGTGGCGGTGCAACACGGCCAGCAGCATGGCGAGGCGGTCGCGCTCCAGCCCGACCGATAGGCGGCGCGGGCTGGGTCCGCCGGAATCGACCAGCGCCTGGATCTCCACCAGCAGCGGCCGCGTGCCTTCCAGCGTGACGAGAACGCAGCTGCCGGGTACCGGCTCGCTGTGCTGCGACAGGAAGATGGCGCTCGGGTTGGCCACGCCCTTGAGCCCCTTCTCGGTCATGGCGAACACGCCAATCTCGTTGACGGCGCCAAAGCGGTTCTTGATCGCGCGCACCAGGCGGAAGCTGCTGTGCGTGTCGCCCTCGAAGTACAGCACCGTGTCCACCATGTGCTCCAGCACGCGCGGGCCGGCCAAGGCGCCTTCCTTGGTCACATGGCCCACCAGGACGATCGCCGTGCCCGAACTCTTGGCCGCGCGCGTGAGGTGGGCCGCGCATTCGCGCACCTGCGCCACCGATCCCGGGGCGCTGGTGAGCTGGTCCGAATACACGGTCTGGATCGAATCGATGACGGCCACGGCCGGACGGCGCGCGTCGATGGTGGCGAGGATCTTCTCCAGCTGGATCTCGGCCAGCACGCCCACCGGGCTGCCCGCCAGCCCGAGCCGGCGTGCGCGCAGCGCCACCTGGGCGCCGCTTTCCTCGCCGGTCACATAGAGCGTGGGCAGTTGCGCACGGGCCAGTGCGTCCAGCGCCTGCAGCAGCAGCGTGCTCTTGCCGATGCCCGGATCGCCGCCGATCAGCACCACGCCGCCTTCGACGATGCCGCCGCCCAGCACGCGGTCGAGCTCGCCGATGCCCGTGGGAGTGCGCGCCACGTCGGTGGCCTCGATCTCGGACAGCGCGGCCACCTCGGCCGTGCCGGCCAGCGACGCGAACTGCGGCGAGCTCAGGCGGTTCTTCCCGCCCGACGGGCTGTCGGCAGCGGTTTCCACCAGCGTGTTCCAGGCCCCGCAGGACGGGCACTTGCCCAGCCAGCGCGGGCTGGTGCCCCCGCATTCGCTGCAGGTGTAGATCGATTTTTCCTTGGCCATGCACCGAGTGTGCAGCATGGCGGGTCGCGCCGGCGCAGGCCGCAACCTGACTCCACGATCAGGAAAGCATGGTGTTGTCCGACAGGAATCGCGCCGTGACGCGCCCAGAATGAATGGCTCCACCCCGTGTCACAACCCACTGGAAAAAGGAGCATCCGACGCATGGCGACTACGCTGACCCAGGCCCGCAAGATCCTCACGGCACCCGAACTCGACCTCTTCGCCCACAGCCGCACCGAGGGCCTCAAGGCCCTGACGCCAGCCCGGCTTCGCGCCAAGCTCGTACGCGCCAGAGCGCTGCGCGACAAGTACCAGGATCTCTATCGCCGCCAGTCGCTGGCCTCGCGCGAGCGCACCGCCAGCAAGCGCGGTGCCAGCGGCGAGGCGAACGAGCGCACGCAGGCCAAGGCCGCCGTGTTCTCGGAAGTGATCGACCGTTTCGAGCAGCGCATCGCCTACTGCGAGGCCGTCGAAGCGCGTGAGCAGGCGCGGCGCGATGCGTCGGCGGTGCGCCGCGCGGCTGCGCCTGCGGGGCGCAAGGCGTCCGGCCCGTCCACTCGGGCCCGCTAGGCTGCTTCGAAGTCCGCAGCGCGCTCGAAGGCGCGCACCGTCAGCAAAGCCCTGGCCGCTGACGCGACAGCAGCGCGCAGCACGCGCACACGTTCCCGCACGCAGCACTGACCGGCGTGGGCGCGGGCCCCGCCCGCGTCGGGCGCCTAGATCAGGCCCTTGTACGAGCCGCCGTCGATCTGGATGTTCTGCCCGCAGATGAACGACGCCTGCGTGCTGCACAGAAAGGCGCACATGTCGGCGAACTCCTCCACCGTGCCGAAACGCCGGGCCGCCACCGTGTCGGCCAGCTTCTGGCGCGCCACGTCGTAGCTGGTGCCGTCCATCTTCGCCTGCCGCTCGGTGAGGAATTGCTGGCGCGGCGTGTCGATGCGCTCGGGCAGCAGGTTGTTGATGGTCACGTTGTCCACCACTGTCTCTGAAGAGATGGCCTTGCAGACGGCCGTGAGCGCCGTGCGGGCCGAGGTGGACAGGCCCTGGTGCGCGCGCGGCGACTTCACCATGGCCGAGGTGATGTTGACGATGCGGCCGAACTTGCGCGCGCGCATGCCGGGCAGCAGCGCGCGGATCATCAGCACCGGCGCGAGCATGTTGGACTCGAACGCTTCCAGGTACTGATCGCGGCCCCAGTCCTGGAACTTTCCGGGTGCGGGGCCGGCGTTGTTGTTGACCAGGATGTCGGCGTCGGGGCAGGCGGCCACCAGCTTCGCGCGACCCTCTTCCGTGGTGATGTCGGCGCACACCGCGATCACCTCGCCGCCGGTAGCCTCGCGAATCTCGCGCGCCGTGGCCTCCAGCGTTTCGGCCGTGCGCGCATTGATGACGACGGTGACGCCTTCGCGCGAGAGCGCCAGCGCGCAGGCGCGGCCCAGTCCCGTGGACGAGGCGCAGACGATGGCCTTGCGGCCCCTGATGTGCAGATCCATTGAATGTGTCTCCCCGTCAGCGGGCCGCGAAAGGCGGCTCTGAGGTTGGTGATGGCGAGGGATTACCCCTAGCGTTTTGGGTGCGGGGATCACTTTACCAAAAATCATTTAACCTGTTAAATATCTGCCATCCACTCCTCTCTCATGCAACACCCTTTCAAGCACCGCAACCTGCCCCGGCTGCTGCTGCAGGCCCGTGAGGCCGTGATGGCGCACACGCGCCCCGGCCTGCGCGCGCACGGCCTGTCGGATCAGCAGTGGCGCGTGCTGCGCGTGCTGGGCGAACACGGCACGGTGGAAACCGGCCGCGTGGCGCGCGAGGCCTTCATCCTCGGCCCCAGCCTCACGGGCGTGCTCGCGCGCATGGAACGCGACGGCCTCATCACGCGCGAGCGCGATCCGGTCGACCAGCGCCGCACCGTGGTGCGCGCCACCGCCCGTGGCAAGCGGCTGGTGGCAAAGCTGTCGGGCACCGTCGAGGCGCACTACGCCTGGATGGAGCAGACGCTGGGCACCGAGCAACTGGAGCAGCTCTATGCACTGCTCGACGCCGTGATCGCACTCGAGACGCCCGGCGGCGATGACGGCAGCAGCAGCGAAGAAGACGCCTGACCCCATTTCCGAGAAAGCCCTCCACAACCATGCGCATCGACCACCTCATCGACGGCAAGCCCGTCGCCGGCACCGATTACTTCGAGACCGTCAACCCCGCCACTCAGGACGTGCTGGCCGAAGTCGCCTCGGGCGGCGAAGCCGAAGTGAACGCGGCGGTCGCCGCCGCCAAGGCCGCCTTTCCCAAGTGGGCCGGCCTGCCCGCCACCGAGCGCGCGAAACTCGTGCGCAAGCTCGGCGACCTGATCGCGAAGCACGTGCCGGAGATCGCGCAGACCGAGACCAACGACTGCGGCCAGGTCATCGCGCAGACCGGCAAGCAACTGGTGCCGCGCGCGGCCGACAACTTCTACTACTTCGCCGAGATGTGCACGCGCGTGGACGGCCACACCTACCCGACGCCCACGCACCTCAACTACACGCTGTTCCACCCCGTGGGCGTGTGCGCGCTCATCAGCCCGTGGAACGTGCCCTTCATGACGGCCACCTGGAAGGTGGCGCCGTGCCTGGCCTTCGGCAACACGGCCGTGCTCAAGATGAGCGAGCTCTCGCCGATGACCGCCGCGCGACTGGGCGAGCTGGCGCTGGAGGCCGGCATTCCGCCCGGCGTGCTCAACCTCGTGCACGGCTACGGCCGGCAGGCTGGCGAGCCGCTGGTGGCGCACCGCGACGTGCGCGCCGTCTCGTTCACCGGATCGACCGCCACGGGCAACCGCATCGTGCAGGCCGCGGGCCTCAAGAAGTTCAGCATGGAACTGGGCGGCAAGAGCCCGTTCGTGGTCTTCGACGACGCCGACCTGCCTCGCGCGCTCGATGCCGCCGTGTTCATGATCTTCAGCAACAACGGCGAGCGCTGCACCGCCGGCAGCCGCATCCTGGTGCAGCAATCGATCTATGCCGACTTCGTGGCGAAGTTCGTGGAGCGCGCGAAGAAGATCACCGTCGGCGATCCGCTCGACGAGAAGACCATCGTCGGCCCGATGATCAGCCAGGCCCATCTGGCCAAGGTGCGCAGCTACATCGAGCTGGGCCCGAAGGAAGGCGCGACGCTGCTGTGCGGCGGCCTCGATGCGCCCGCCGGCCTGCCCGATCGCGTGAAGCGCGGCAACTACGTGGCACCCACGGTGTTCGCCGACGTGGACAACCGCATGCGCATCGCGCAGGAAGAAATCTTCGGCCCCGTGGCCTGCCTGATCCCGTTCAAGGATGAGGCCGATGCCATCCGCCTGGCCAACGACATCGAGTACGGCCTCTCCAGCTACGTCTGGACGGAAAACATCGGCCGTGCCCACCGCGTGGCCGCCGCGGTAGAGGCCGGCATGTGCTTCGTCAACAGCCAGAACGTGCGCGACCTGCGCCAGCCCTTCGGCGGCACCAAGGCCAGCGGCACCGGCCGCGAAGGCGGCACCTGGAGCTACGAAGTGTTCTGCGAACCGAAGAACGTGGCCGTCTCGCTGGGCGGCCACCACATCCCGCACTGGGGCGTCTGACGACGGCGCCACCCGCACCGAGACAAAGCAAGGAGACGGACAACATGAACAACACCATCCAGCGCCGCCAGCTGATCCAGGCCCTGGGCGCCCTCGCCGCGCTGCCGGCGCTCACGCAGCGCGCGTGGGCACAAGCGGCCGCGTGGCCCGCCAAGCCCGTGCGCCTGGTCGTGCCCTTCACGCCCGGCGGCACCACCGATTTCGTGACGCGCCTGGTCGGCGTGGAACTGGGCAAGGTCCTCGGCCAGCCCGTGGTGGTGGAAAACAAGCCCGGTGCGGGCACCGTGATCGGTGTCGATTCGGTGGCCAAGGGCCCCGCCGACGGCAGCGCCTTCGTCACCGTGGCCAACAGCTTCACGGCCAACCCCACGCTGGTGAAGAAGCTGCCCTACGACACACTGAAGGATCTGCGCCCCGTGGCGCTGATGGGCATGTCCGAGCACGTGCTGGCCACGCATCCGGGCAGCGGTCTCAGGAATATCGCTGACCTGCGCAACCTCGCGCGCAGCAAGCCGGGATCGCTGAGCTACGCCTCGTTCGGCGCCGGCACATCGGCCCACCTGTCGGGCGAGCTGCTCAAGCAGCAGATGGGGATCGATCTGGTCCACGTGCCCTACAAGGGCCAGGGGCCGGCGCTGGCCGACCTGCTGGGCGGGCAGGTGACGGTGATGTTCGGCAACTGGCCCGAGTTCCGCGGCCACATCCAGAGCGGCAAGCTGGTGGCGCTGGGCATGGCGACGGTCAAGCGCTCCGCCTATGCGCCCGACGTGCCCACGCTGGCCGAGCAGGGCGTGCCGATCGAATCGAACTCGTGGAACGGCCTGCTGGCCCCCGCGGGCACGCCCGACGCCATCGTGCAGCGCATGAACGCCGAGGTGAACAAGGCGCTGGCCAGCCCGGCCGTCACCGAGGCGTTCCAGAAGGGCGGCATCGCGTCGCTGTCGGGCACGCCCGAGCAGTTCGCCGCGTTCATCCAGAGCGAGATGGCCAAGTACGCCGAGGTGATCCGCCGCGGCAACATCACGATCGACGGCTGAGCCATGGGCACGCTCGCGCTCGCCGCCAAGATCACCCACGTGCCCTCGCTGTATCTCAGCGAGCTGGACGGCCCGCGCAAGGGCAGCCGCCAGGCTGCCATCGACGGCCACCGCGAGATCGGACGGCGCTGCCGCGAGCTGGGCGTGGACACCATCGTCGTGTTCGACACGCACTGGCTGGTCAACGCCAGCTACCACCTCAACTGCGCGCCGCATTTCAAGGGCGTGTATTCCAGCAACGAGCTGCCGCACTTCATCAGCAACATGCCGTATGAAGTCCCGGGCAACCCGGTGCTGGGCCGGTTGCTGGCGCAGGTGTGCAACGAGTGGGGCGTGGAGACGCTGGCGCACGATGCCACCACGCTGGGCCCCGAGTACGGCACGCTGGTGCCCATGCGCTACATGAACGAAGACCTGCACTTCAAGGCGATCTGCGTGTCGGCGCTGTGCACCAGCCACTACCTCAATGACAGCGCGCGCCTGGGCTGGGCCATGCGCCGCGCGGTGGAAGACCACTACGACGGCACCGTGGCCTTCTTCGCCAGCGGATCGCTGTCGCACCGCTTCGCGCAGAACGGGCTGGCGCCGCAGTTCGCCGACCGCATCTGGAGCCCGCTGCTCGAACGCATGGACCACGACGTCGTGCGCATGTGGGAAGGCGGCGAATGGGCCGACTTCTGCGCCATGCTGCCCGAGTACGCCAGCAAGGGCCACGGCGAGGGCTTCATGCACGACACCGCGATGCTGCTGGGCGCTTTGGGCTGGTCGGCCTACGACGGCCGGGCCGAGGTGGTCACGCACTACTTCGGCTCGTCGGGCACGGGGCAGATCAACGCGATCTTCCCGATCACGCCGCAGGACGGCCGCGCCATCCCCCGGGCCCAGGCCTCCAGCGCCGAAGGCTTCCAGGCCGTCTCGCGCCTCTGATCCGACCAGGCCCTCGCATGCCCCACCTCGTCATCCTCTACACCCCCAACCTCGAGCGCGATACCGACATGACCGCGCTGTGCCGCGCGCTGGCCGACGCCATGATCGCCTTCCGCGACGACGCGGGCCGCGCCGTGTTCCCCGTGGGCGGCACGCGTGTGCTGGCCTACCCGGCCGCGCACTTCGCCGTGGCCGACGGCGGTGCGGCCGGCCGCGCGGCGGGCACGCACAAGGGCGTGGACGGCACGGGCGACGGCGGCGACTACGCCTTCGTCTACCTCAACCTGCGCATGGGCCAGGGCCGCACCGACGCCGTGGTCAAAGCCGCGGGCGCCGCACTGCGCGAAGTGGCGCAACGGCACTTCGCGCCCATCTTCGACCAGCGCCACATCGGCATCACCTTCCAGGTGGACGTGGGCACCGAAGCCTTCGACAGCAAGCACAGCAACCTGCACCCGCTCTTCAACAAGAACTGACTGAACCGATGCTTGCCCCCGAACTCATCGAACAGCTGGCCGCCGAACTGCACCGCGCCGAGACCACGCGCACGCAGGTCGAGCATTTCTCGAAGCGCTTTCCGCAGATGACCATCGCCGACGGCTACGCCGTTTCGCGCGCCTGGGTGGCCGCCAAGATCGCGGGCGGTCGCACGGTGCGCGGCCACAAGATCGGCCTCACCTCGCGCGCCATGCAGCTGTCGAGCCAGATTGACGAGCCCGATTACGGCACCTTGCTCGACGACATGTTCTTCGAGCCCGGCGACATCCCGTTCACGCGCTTCATCGCGCCGCGCGTGGAGGTGGAGCTGGCCTTCGTCCTCAAGCACGACATCGACGGCGGCCGGGGCGAAGTGACCATCGACCAGGTGCTGGACGCCACCGACTACATCACGCCCGCCATCGAGATCATCGACGCGCGCATCGAGCAGTTCGACCGCCACACCAAGGCGATGCGCCGCGTGCAGGACACCATCAGCGACAACGCGGCCAACGCCGGCATCGTGCTGGGCGGGCGCCGCGTGGCTCCGCGCGAGGTGGACCTGCCCTGGTGCGGCGCCATCCTGCGCCAGAACGGCGTGGTGGAAGAAACCGGCCTGGCCGCCGGCGTGCAGGGCCACCCGGCCATCGGCATCGCCTGGCTGGCGATGAAGCTGGCGCCCTGGGGCGAAACGCTCAAGGCCGGCCAGGTGGTGCTGGCCGGCTCGTTCACGCGGCCGGTTGCGGCGAAACCCGGTGACCGCTTCGAGGCGGACTATGGCAACCTCGGACGTTTCGATTTCACTTTCGTCCAGGATTGACCGCGCCATGCAGACACCCATCAACACCTTCAAACAGGCGATGCGCGAGAAGCGCCCGCAAATCGGGCTGTGGCTCGGCCTGGCCGATGCCTACACCGCCGAGATCTGCGCAGGTGCTGGCTTCGACTGGCTGCTGCTGGACGGCGAACACGCGCCCAACGACCTCACCGCGCTGCTGGCGCAGCTGCAGGCGGTGAACGGCTACCCGGGCGTGCACGCCGTGGCGCGCGTGCCCATGGGCCACGGACACGTGGGCCAGATGCTGATCAAGCAGTACCTCGACCTGGGCGCACAGACCCTGCTGGTGCCGATGGTCGACACGGCCGAGCAGGCCGCCACCATCGTGCGCTCGACACGCTACCCCGTGACCGGCGCCGGCAGCGATGCCGCGGCCGGCGGCGGCGTGCGCGGCATGGCCGGCGCGCGCGCCTCGCGCTGGGGCCGTTACCCGGCTTACGTGCGCGAGGCCAACGAACAGGTGTGCGTGCTGGTGCAGGTGGAGACGCGCGAGGCGCTGGACAACATCGACGCCATCGCGGCCGTCGACGGTGTCGATGGCGTGTTCATCGGTCCGGCCGACCTGTCGGCCTCGATGGGCTATCCGGGCAACCCCGGCCACCCCGACGTGCTGGCGGCGATCGAGGACGCCATCGTGCGCATCGCGCGCGCGGGCAAGGCGCCCGGCATCCTGATGCGCGACGAAGCGCTGGTGAAGCGCTATCTCGAACTCGGCGCGCTGTTCGTGGCCGTGGACACCGACAGCGGCCTGCTCGCGCGCGGCACCAGCGCGCTCGCCGCGCAGTACAAGGGGCAACGCGCCGCCGCCGGCAGCGACCGCGGGTCGGTGTACTGAATCCGGCCTTCGACCGCCATTGCGCCAGCCTTAAGCCAACCACTGCCCATGACTGCTCCCAAGCGCCTCAAGCCCCGCTCGGCCACCATCTACGAAGGCACCATCCGCGCCACCACGCGCAGCTTCCTCTACGGGCTGGGCCAGGACGACGAGGAAATCGAACGCCCGCACATCGGCGTGTTCCACACCGGCGGCGAGATGAGCCCGTGCAACATGAATCTGCGTGACCAGGCACAGCACGCCAAGACCGGCATCTACGCCGCCGGCGGCATGCCGCACGAATGCCCGGTGGTGTCGGTGAGCGACGGCCTGACCATGGCGCATTCGGGTATGCGCTTCTCGCTGATCTCGCGCGAGCTGATCGCCGACAGTGTGGAGGCCTCCACGCGCGGCCACCAGTGGGACGGCATCTTCGCCATCGGTGCCTGCGACAAGAACCTGCCCGGCCTGATGATGGGCATCGTGCGTTGCAACGTGCCCGGCGTGTTCGTGCACGGCGGCTCGGCGCTGCCGGGCCAGGCGCCCGGCCCGGACGGTCGCGACCTCAACGTGGTCGACACCTACGAGGCCATCGGCCAGGTGCTGGCGGGCACGGCAACGCAGCAGGACCTCTCGGATGTCAGCCACGCCTGCCTGCCCAGCGCGGGCGCGTGCGCCGGCCAGTTCACCGCCAACACCATGGGCATGGTGAGCGAGGCGCTGGGCCTGGCGCCCATCGGCTCCAGCATGGTGCCGGCCGTGTTCAGCGAGCGCGCGCCGCTGATGCGCCGTGCGGCACGCCAGCTCATGCAAGCCGTGGACCGCAGCCTCGAAGGCGGCGGGCCGCTGCCACGCGACATCGTGACGCGCAAGGCGCTGGAGAACGCCTGCGCCATCGTCTCGGCCACGGGCGGCAGCACCAATGCGGCGCTGCACATCCCGGCCATCGCGCACGAGGCGGGCATCCAGTTCCACCTCGACGACGTGGCCGAGGTGTTCTCGCGCACGCCGCTCATCGGCGACCTGCGTCCGGGCGGCAAATACCTGGCCCGGGACGTGCACTACATCGGTGGTGCCGGCGTGATCCTGCGCGAGCTGATGCAGCGCGGCTTCGTGCACGGCGACGTGCTCACCTTCACGGGCCGCACGCTGGCCGAAGAGCTGGCGGCCTGCGCCGCGCCCGATGGCCGCGTGGTGCGCGCCGTCGACGACGCGCTCACGCCCGACGGTGGCCTGGCCGTGCTCAAGGGCAACCTGTGCCCGCATGGCGCACTGCTCAAGACGGCCGGCCTCAAAAAACTCACGCACAGTGGCCCGGCCCGCGTGTTCGAGAACGAGGAAGAAGCCCAGGCCGCGGTGCAGAACATGCGTTACGAGCCGGGCGACGTGATCGTCATCCGCAACGAGGGCCCCAAGGGCAGCCCGGGCATGCGCGAGATGCTGGGCCTCACGGCCCTGCTCTACGGCCAGGGCATGGGCGACAAGGTCGCCCTGTTGACGGACGGGCGCTTCTCGGGCGCCACGCGTGGCCTGTGCATCGGCTATGCCGGCCCCGAGG
>JAGOCV010000027.1 GCA_017998575.1 Burkholderiaceae bacterium | reverse complement strand
GCCGTGTCGGCGGTACTTTTGCAGCCCGTGCCATCGCGCTGACCTCGCGACGCTCTTCGCGAGGAATGCCGTGACCGGGATGCCGACGCCGCCGATCAGGCGAGCAGCACGCCCCGCATCTGCAGGTAGGGCGAGCCAGCTTCGTCGGCGGCCACAGGGCCTGTGGGCTCGCTGTCGGCTCGTGGCTGGCGGCGCATCAGAAGCCGGGAGGGCCGCAGCGTCTGGCATCGCTCCCATGCCTGGGCCTGGCTCCCGGCGCCGCCCGTGACCGACCGGCGCAACTGTTCAGACAGATCCCGTGCCATCTGCTCGGGTGACGCGTCCCGCACCCGCTCCATCACCGGACGCAGCCACGCGGGTGCGCGGCTGGCGCCGAGCTGTGCATACCGCCGGGCGGCGCCAGCCGCGTGCCTGAATCCGATGAAGGGATCGCCGTGCCGCATCTGGTGATCTTCGATCGCCAATGTCAGCAGCAGCATCGACACGGCCCGCCGGCCTTCTGACGGCTGTGCCAGGGCGGCAATCTGCTGCTGCGAACCGGCATCGCCGCACCACGAGCAGGTGCCTTGTGTGTCGGCGTCCGGCCCCGGGGTCTCTGGCGTGCAGCCGGCGGTCAGCAGGTCGGTCAAGCCAGACAGCCCCCCGGGCTGCGATCCCAGATGTTCCGCGATGTTGTAGAGAAGCAGTGCCGCGCGCCTGCTGGGGGCAGGTAGATCGGCGGACGGCTCGTCTCCTGCTTCATCTGCCGGGCCTTCGGCAGACGGTTTGCGCTTGCTGCTCTTGCGCAGCTCCTGCAGGACGCTGCCATCGCGTGGCGCTCGCGCTAGCGCGGCGGCGGCGTCCGGCGGAGGGCCAGGCCGCGCCGCCGGCGCGACATCCGGCGCCGCGACTGGCAGGCCGGTGCCGACGACCGGCGGGCCCTCCAGTGGCGGCCCGATGACCGGAGCACTGGTGCGTGCGCCGGACGCGCCGATGCCTGCGTTGATGGACACAGTGTCTCCGGGGCCCGTGCCGGGCCGTCAGCTCAGGCCCTGGCCGCGGCCGACTGGATGACCTGCTGCAGCAACGCCCAGAAGGCCTTCGGATCGGCATTCACGCTGTTCGCCAGCTTGCAGATGTCTTTCCAGAGTCTGGGTGGAGGATTGCCCCATGGGTCAGCCTTCACATCAGGATCGAAGCCATGCTGCCCGAGCCAGTCGTGGGCCGTGGACAAAGCATTGTTGCAACCCGGGGGGCTCTGGAGCGCGAGCGCGGTGCAGCCCAGGAAGCGATTGCTCGGTTCCGCCTGGCCCCGATAGCCCTGCGCGAACGAAGACGGCATGCGCATTCCGCCGCAGCAGCACGCCCGGCAAATCTGTCCGCAGCACGAGCTGCCGCAGTAGCCCGGTTGCTGCCCCATCCAGGTCTGCATCGCCGCCGCCCAAGGCGGGGGGGCGCTGCTCCAGTTACCCGTGAGCCCGACGATGTTGCCGCATGCGCCGCTGGCACACGACGAGATCTGCGGTGCGCACGCCGGAGCCTGTGGCGCGACGGGTGACGCGACCGGTGAAGCGACCACGCCGCCGGAGGATCCAGAGGGGAAGCCAGTTACTGATGAAACCATGGAATCTCTCCTTTGCAGAAGGCCGCCGCAAAGCGGCAACGTGATGCCCAGACTTTCGGGCCATTCCGGCGTCCACGGCCCGCACCAGGCGAAGCGGCAGCACGCCAGGCGAAACGCCGTGCGTCAGACCCGCCGGGTCAGCGTGGTCGAGGGTGTCTCCTCGAAGTACTTGCGATAGCCGCTGACCAGCGAGGTCCGGTTCTGTACGCCGAACTTCATGGCCACGTCCATGAGCTGCACGTCCCCTTCGCCCTGCACCAGTTCGTCGCGGATCTTCTGCATGCGCAGGCGCCGCAGCACTTCGCGCGGCGCGACGTCGACGTGCTCCTTGAAAGCCAGTTGCAAGGCGCGCTCGGTCACGCCGACGGCGCCGGCCACTTCGGCGATCGACAGATCGGCGCGGTGCAGATGCGCCAGCATGTACTGGTAGGCGCGGCGGTAGCGCGCGGGAAGGCGTGCGCTGATGTCGTCGGCCGGCACCGGCGCATGGGCTTCGGGCTGCGCCGGGGCGAAGCGCCGCGCCAGCGGCTGGTGCTCGCGCATGAGCTGCATGGCGGCGGCCGCGTAGGTGCGGTAGAGCGTGAAGCCTTCGTCGAAGCGGCCCTGCAGGATGCGCAGCCGCGACAGGCAATACAGCTGCTGCCGCTGGGCCGGCGTGTACACCTGGCGCGCGGTGGCCATCGGCGCGCGCAACTGTGAACAGAAAATCTCGCCCAGGGCGGCCTGCCGCGCGGCCAGCGCGGCCTGTGCCAGCTCGACGATGACGGTCTCGCGCACGGCGGCGCACAGGTGCGAGCCAAGCGCCTGCAGCACAGGCTGCGTCGACTGGCTGTCGCGCAGCTCGCCGCGTACCAGCGCGCGCTGCAGCCGCAACTGCGCCAGCCTGCGCTCTATCAGCGGGGCGGCGATGCCGGCGTCCACCGCCAGGCCTTCGGGCAACTGAACCCGGCCATCGTCACCGATGGATTGCCAGTGAATGTCGTCGGCCAGATCGGGCAGCTCCTGCACGCAGGCACGCGTGTCGAAGTCGGCCTCTATCAGACGCAACAGCGCCTGCCAGGCGGGCTGCCCGGTCTCCATCGCGTCGCGCGCGGCGTCCAGCAGCAGCCGTCGCGACAGGGCTCGGGCGCCAGCCTCGTGGAAGATCAGCGCCGAGAGCACGACCGCCTCCAGCTTCAGCGCCGCAGGCGCCTGCGCGTCCTCGCGCAGCCGGTGCAGGCAGGCCAGCGCCGTCTCGACACGCAGCCTGAACATCGCCTGCAGGCCCGCCGCGCGGCACGACCAGGCGCCCTGCTGCGATCCGGCCTTGAGTGCCCGCCGGTAGTCGTCCTCGGCCTCCTCGGGCTCACCGTGCAGAAGATGCACGTCCCCGCGCAGGTGCAACGCGCATTCATCGTCGCGCGTCCACAACCGCTGGGGCGTCTGGCGATGACAGCTGGCGATCTCGGGCCCGAGGTCGGGCGCGTGGGTGGCAGCCACCAGTGTCGATGTGATCTGCAGGTACTGGAAAGCGATCATGTGCCGGGCCTCCTCAACGAGCACCCATCCTGCGAGGCACCCTCTTGCAGGCGTCATGCATCCGTCTTGCACATCCGTCGGAAGGTTCCCAAATCGACGCACGCGCCTGATGCCGCGCCCGCACGATTCCCAAAGAAAAAGAGGCCCACCGTGACCGGTGGGCCTCAAGCCCTGATGCGCAGGGCACCCATGAAGAAACAGGAAACGCTATCGGTGCGGCGCCCACCCGTGGCGGGAAATCCGTGCCTGCATCAAAGCATAGGACGGCGCCCGCCGCGGCCCCCCTTCAAGGCGAAGGCCTGGCGGGATAACCGAAGTCGGCATGCCCCCCCAAGCCTGCGGCCGCGCTGTGCCGGGCACTGGCATCCTCGAACTGCTGTCGCAAGCGAGGATGCATCAGCGTTTGCAGCTGCTCGGCGATGTGGAGGTTGCTCGCCAGACCTTCGTACATCAGCGACTGCAAGCCGTCTGGCGTCCCAGGCGGCACGGCGGCTGTGGCTGTGGTTGCGGCCGGAAGTCCGGCCAGTGGCGTCCCACTCGTTGACGCCGCGAGGGCGGCCAGCTGGGGCGCTTGCGGCTTGTGGCCACCGGGAACGGCTTCGGTGTTCTGGGTCGTCACCGAGGGTCGGCTGCCATAGATCTTCAGTTCGCTCATCTCGGAAATCCCTTTTGAGGTTTGAGTGCCCCAGAGGTTACCGGCCTGCACCCATTGCACGCGCGCCGGGCACGAATCGCCGTTGCGCGATGCGAAGCCTCCAAAAGGCCGATCCACTTCGCAACAGCGTTCTCCGCTTCGGTTTGACGATGCGATGCGAAGCGCGCGAATGAAGAATGAATTCACCCACGACCGCACTGCAACCCGCCATGTCTTGCGCCACTCCACTGATCAACCTGCTGCCCGTGGCCGACGCTGCCTCGGTGCGGCTGCGGCGACTGGCGGGCCTGGCACGGCTGCATCTTCCGCAGTGGGCCCAGGCGCTGGTGAATGATTCCGGCAGCATCGCGGACAGGGCCGACGCGCCGTTGCTGTGCATCGACAGCCTCAAGGGCCGGCTCTGGCTGCGGCTGGGCATCGGCTTCGACGCCTTGCATGCCTGTCGCACACTGCCCGACGCCGCGCAGCGCGACGCCGTGGCCACGCTGCTGACCGCCGATACGCTGGCGCAGTGGTTGCCCGGCCTGGGACCCTGCCGCGCTTTCTTCGACACATCGGGCGGCGGACTGCCGCACCGCGCAGCAGATCGCGCCGGTATCGCGGTGCGCCTGCCGGAGGGTGAGGCCCTGGTCGTCGCCGCGGATACGCCCTTGCTCGATGCACTGCAAATGCTGATCGAGCGTCAGGCGTGCAGCCTGCCGACGTTGCTGGCGCGCTGTGGCGCGCTGCGGCTGTCAGGTCAGGTGCTGATCGATCGCCGCCCCCTCGCCTGCTCGGCCCTGGCGCGGTTGCGCACGGGCGATGTGTTGCTGACCCGCCGCCCCTGTGTGGCCGCGTCCGGCGCGCGGGTCGCGCTGTCGGGTCGCAGCCTGTGGCGGGGCACCCTTCCCCTCCACCGGTCAGCCGCCGCATGCATGGGGCGCAACACGCTGCACGCCTGGGCCCAGGTGGAGGCCAACCGCATGACGCTCGACACACCTTTCGACTGGGACGACGAACCCTTCGACAGCGCAACCACGCAGCCGACCCCAGCCGACGTCGCTCCCGGTGGCGACGAGGCACCACCGTCCGGCATGACCGCACGTCCGCCGACGGGTGACGCACAGGCCGAGCCGCCATCGCCCCCGCCCGCCCGACGCATTTCGGTGGCACGGCTCGACCAGATCGAGCTGCCGCTGGAGCTGACGCTGCCCGCGCCCGCGCTCTCGTTGGCCGAGCTGGCCGCGCTGGCGCCGGGCGACGTCGTCACGCTGCCGCTGTCCACCGCCGACGCCAGCGTGCACCTGGCAGTGAATGGCCAGACCCTGGGCCTCGGCGAGTTGGTGGCCGTGGGCGGCCAGTTGGGCGTACGGATCGTGAGGATGGCCGGAACGTTCTCCGCGCCGCCGCACGCTGCCGCAGGAGATGCGCCATGAACCTGCGCATGGAAGACCTGGTCGGCATCATGCTGCTGGCCTTCGGGCTGGGCGTGCTGCCGATGTTCGTGATGACGCTCACCTCGTTCGTGAAGATCGTGGTCGTGCTCACGCTGGTGCGCAACGCGCTGGGCGTGCAGCAGGTGCCGTCCACCATGATCATCAATGGTCTGGCTGTGGTGCTGACGCTGTACGTTCTGGCACCGGTGGGGTTCGCCGTGCATGCCGCCGCCAAGCGCAACACGGCCGACACCACCACGCAGCGCGTACTCGACGCGATGGACGCCGCGCGCGAACCCTTCCGCGCCTTCCTGGCCAGGCATGCGCACGAGCGCGAACGCGAGTTCTTCATGCGCTCGGCCATCGCCGTCTGGCCGCGCGAGCAGGCCGACAAGCTCAAGAGCGACGACCTGCTGGTGCTGGCACCCGCGTTCGTGGTGAGCGAGCTGACCGAGGCGTTCCGCATCGGCTTCCTGCTCTACCTGGCATTCATCATCGTCGACCTGGTCATCGCCAACGTGCTCGTGGCCATGGGCCTGTCGCAGGCCTCGCCGACCAACATCGCGATCCCGTTCAAGCTGTTGCTGTTCGTCGTGCTCGACGGCTGGTCGGCCCTGCTGCACGGGCTGGTCAACACCTACCGCTGAAGGCCGCGCCATGAACGCCGACGACATCGTCCGTTTCACGTCCCAGGCCATGGTGGTGTGCCTGCTGGTGTCGCTGCCGGCCATCGGCAGCTCGGCCCTGATCGGCCTCGTCGTGGCTTTCTTCCAGGCCGTCACCTCGCTGCAGGACGCCAGCATCGCGCACGGCATCAAGCTGCTGGTGGTGTCGGCCGTCATCGCCATCACCGCGCCCTGGGCCGGTGGCCAGTTGCTGGTGTTCTCCCAATCGCTGCTGCAGGCGGCGTTCCGGCCATGATGATCGGACCGTCCGCCACCACCTCCTCTGCAGTCGGCGCCGAGCTCGACGCGCTGCCGGTGCAGGCACGCAAGACCGAGCGGCGGCCGGGCTTCGCGCAGCCACGCAGCGAGCGCGCGCCCACGCCCCACGAGCAGATGGAGAGCACGGCGGCCGAGCTCGACGAGCTCGACAGATTCGTGAGCGAGTCGCGCGCCGAGACGTCGGGCCGGCGCCCCGGCAACAGCCGTGCCCGCGCGTACAGCGCCCCCGCGAACACACGCGCGGCACGCCGGCAACACGATCGCCAGGACATCGAACGCGAGGGCGGCAACCCCGAAGACGACGATCACCTGCAGACCCGCAAGCTGCAGGCCATGGCGGGCGGCGGCACGGGCAGCAGCGACAGTGACGACAGCGGCCGTGGCCAGCACCACTCTGGCGCCCGGCAGATCTGCCTGTATGCGCCGTCGACCGCGCGCACGGGCGCAGACCTGCGTGCCGCCCATCCGGTACGCCTGGCGCTGGCGCGCATCGAGGCCCACTGCAATGCAGCCCATGCCAGCGACGCCCCGCGCGAGTACTTCGTGCGGCTGATCGACGCCAGCCTGCGCGACACCCTGCTGCTGACTGCCCAGGCCGTGGTGGCCGGCGCCGCCGCCGGCCCGCTGCTGGGCGAAGTGATCAACCGGCTGGGCATGCTGTACGCCCGGCATGCACGCGGGCTGGAATCGCCGCTCGGCCTGGTGGCCGGCGAACTCACGCAGGCCTTTGGCGAATGGCGCGCGCCCGGCGAAAGCCTGCCGCGCATGGGCGCCTTCTTCATCGCCGTTCCATGCGCCTACATGGCGATCCGCAGCGGCACGCGGCATGCGGAGGCAGCGACATGAGCCGGCACCCCGCTCCAACGGCCAGCCACGGCCCCACCGGCAAGCAGCTTCGCGTGCTCACCGGCCTGCACGCGAGCGCGAGCCTGCAGCTTCCGCCGGGCCGCTATCGCCTGATGGCCGAAGAAGTCGATCCGGCCGATGAAGCCGAAGAGGCCGACACGGCGCAGCCGCTGAACTTCCTCGACTGGAGCGGCCCGCCCTGCCTGCTCGAACTGCGCGCCGCGACAGCCGGCACCGCCAGCGCCGCGCGTGCCCATGCCTTCCTGTGCACGGACGGCGACGACAGCACGACCGACGCGCAGGCCTGGGACGACTTCGACCCGCGCCGGCTCGGCGGGCTGGTGATCTGCCTGGGCGATGCCGACGCCCTCTGGCCCGCAGACGAAGCGTTGCTCGCCCGCATCACGGGCACGCCCGTGGTCACGGCCGCGATACCCAACGCAGCGCCGTCCGCGCCCGAAACCTTGCAGGCGGCCACGCTGCCCGCATCCGCGCCGCGCATGGCACGCCTGCCCGTGCTGCGCGCGCGGCACGCCGCAGCGGGCCTGGGCGTGGGCCTGCTGCTGGCCGTCTCCACACTGTTCGGCGGCTCAGGCCCGCAGCAGGCGGTCACGCGGCAGCCGTCGATTCCGATGGCCGCGCCCGATCTCGAGCGCACCCTGCACGACCATGGCCTGGCCGGCCTGCGCGTGCAGCAGGACGAGCGCGGGCTCATCGTCACCGGCCTGCTGGCCGATGCAGCCGAAGACGCCGTCGCCCAGCGCCTGCTGGCGCCGCTGCGCGGCCCCGCCGTGCGGCTGCAGTGGGCCGTGGCCGAAGACCTGGCCGCCACCATCGACGCTGCGCTGCGCGCACCGCAGGTGCGCACCCGCCACCTCGGCCAGGGGCGCTTCGTCGCCGAAGGCCAGGCCGACTCGCCCGAGCGCGTGCGCGCCTCGGCCGAGCAGCTGCGGCGCGACATCGGGCCCGCGCTGCAGGAACTCACCGTGAACGTGACGGCAATCCGCCGCACCCCGCCAGTCACCTCCGCCGTCGCGGCGGGTGACCTGCGCTATGACGAACGCCGCGACGGGACCAAAAGATTCGGAATGGAGCAGCGATGAAAATCGAGATCCCCCTGCAAGGCACCGAGGCCAATCCAGAACAACAGATGCGCGACTGGGCGAACGCCCTGCCGCTGCCACGGCGCCAGTGCCCCGTCGCGGCGGCGATGGCGGCACTTGCAGGTCACGAGCATGTCCTGACCGACCGTATGACACGCGAGGCCGACTTCCATGACCGCCGACAGTTCGCCCAACTGCTCGAGGGCATCACCGTCGCGCAGTTCGTGCTCGGTGCCACCACCGACACCAGTCCCGTGTCTTGAACCCCAACCCTTCCTAGATCGAAAGGATTTCTCATCATGTTCAGCAACCTTATCAAAGGCGCGGGCCTTGGCAGCACTGCCCTTCCATTTCTTGGAACGCTTGGCGGCAGCAAGTTCCAGTCGCTAGCCAACAACTACTACGACATCTACGGCAGTGGTCAGGCCGGCATGAACAACCTGCAATCCGGCGCCAATGCAGCCGCCAACTCTGCCGCCACACGCCAAGCATCATGGGATGCGGCGAACCAGAACGTTCAGGCGAACCAGGACGCGACCAAGCAAACAACCATGGTCAACATTTCGAAGATGTTTCTGTCAGCCCTCACGACGATAGGTAAGACGCTCATCGACGCCCTCAAAGCTATGGAGCGCGGTTAATCGCGATTCCACTTCCACACCACTGAAGGATTTCTTATGCCATTCGAAGCAAAACCCGTAGGCAATACATCGCCCATTCCGAGCATTCAGCCACCAGGACCCAACCCAGTGGGCAATGAGGTGACGAGCACGACGCCTCTACCAGGCGCCGGGACATCCGAAGGTTTACTTGGGGGTTTGGCGCCAAACACCACCCGGCAAGCCACAAAGGAGGCTACCGATGATGCCATTGAAACAAACAGGCAGTCGGCGTTCCATACCGACAGAAAGGACGCGTCAGACATTCGACGCTTAAGCGTTGAAGGCGTAGGAAAAACGCTCAAGGACACGGTCAGGAACTTCAAGCAGTGACCTTCACGTAAAGAAATTCAACGATGCCCGATACCCGCCTCAACGACCTTCTGCAGGACTTCTGCAGCGAAGTCGGCCTGCACCCGCCGGAAATCCTGCGGCGGCGCAAGGTGCTGGTCAAGGGCATCGACGTCGGGTTCTCCGAGCTGCTAGAAGACCCCGACCACTTCTACCTGGCCTTCCAGTTCGGCGCCATCGCCGCGGGGCGCACGCTCAAGGCGTGGCGGCTGATGCTGGAGGCCAACGTGCTGGTCTATGCCAAAGACGTTGCCGTCATGGGCATGGACCCCGACACCGGCGGCGTCGTGCTGACGCTGCGCGGCGCCTACGGGCCGCAGGCCAGCGGCCGCTGGCTGGCCGACACGCTGGCGCACTTCGCCGAACACGGCGTGTACTGGCAGAACAACATCCTCGACTGCCCCGACGAAATGTTCAACGGCATCTCGTCGGGCCTCTACCAATGGATCAAAGCATGACAAATCCGACCGACATCGACACAGACTTGGCCCTGACAGGCGAGAGTCAACTTTTCCGGATGCTTTCTCTGGCAGCACGCGTGGCCAGCGAATTCGGCGTGTTCGAGCACGCACTGTCCATGACGAACGCCATGCAGGTGCTGCAGCCGGGACGCGACGACCTCGTGCCAGTACGCGCACAACTGCTCTGGAGCCTTGGCAAATTCCACGAGGCGCAGGATCTGCTGCACGGCAACACAACGCCAGTTGGTCAGGCTGTGCTTGCCTTGTCTGCAGCCGCGTTGGGCCGCCCGGACGCGGTCGCCATGGCAGAAGAGGCGCAAGCCAGCGGAGACGAGACAGCGCAGGCCCTGGCAGGAATCATTCTGCGCCCACAGTCCACCCCGCAAGAGGTGACGGAGCTGACATGAGCCGCGACCTCCAGTCGCCAGCGACGCCCTCGCAAGCGGGCGTTCCCGAGCTGGAGCCGGTCGCCGCACCAGCGACCTCATCGGCGATTGCGGATTTCGAGCTGGGGCTTGACCGACTCGATGCCATGGCACCGCATGCGGATGCTTCCGCCGCAGGGCAGTGGCTCGAACAGGCTCAGGCCTCGCTCGCCGATGGGTTCGACCTGCAAAAGCACTTGGAGCAGATGCCGCAGAACATGTCAGTCGTTGAGACCAATCAGTTCCTTATGGGCGTGCAGAAGAACTTCTACAGCGCCCAGATGCTGATGTCGCTGCTGCACACCACGTCCAACAAGATCCAGAAAACCGCCGAGGCCTTGCTGCCCAAAACTGGCTGAGACGTACTTCGCCGCACCATGACGTCATCGCTCCATCGCCTGCTGCTCGCCGCCACCCTGCTGCTTCTGGCCGCCTGCCAGAAAGACCTGCACACGGCCCTCTCCGAGCCCGACGCCAACGAGGCGCTGGCCGTGCTGCTGGCCGCCGGTGTGGACGCCGAGAAGATCACGCCCGACAACGGCAAGACCTGGACGCTGCGCGTGCCCGAAGGCGCCATCGTGCAGTCGCTTGAGCTGCTGCGCGCGCGCGGCCTGCCGCGCAGCGCGCACAGCAACCTGGGCGAGATGTTCAAGAAGGACGGCCTCATCTCCACCCCGGTGGAAGAGCGCGTGCGCTTCGTGCATGGCACCTCGCAGGAGCTGGCCGAGACGCTTTCGCGCATGGACGGCGTGGTGACGGCGCGCGTGCACATCGTGCTGCCCAACAACGACCCGCTGGCGCGCGAGATCAAGCCCTCGAGCGCCTCGGTGTTCATCAAGCACCGCGCCGACGCGGCGGTGGCCAACATGACCGCGCCGGTGAAGAACCTGGTGGCGCACAGCGTGGAGGGGCTGACCTACGACAACGTGAGCGTGACCTTCGTGCCGGCCGATCCGGTGTCGCCGCAACTGCTGATGAACACGGGCAGCCCGCGCACCGGCCTGCTGCTGCCGCTGGTGCTGATGGGTGCGCTGGCGATGGTGCTCGCCTCGGCCGCGCTGCTGGTCTGGACCTGGCTGCGCCCGCGCCAGGCCGAAGCCACCTGGGCCCCGCTGGGCCAGCTGGCCCGGCGCATGGAGAGGCTGCGCCGGGCCGATCCGCCTGCGCCGGCCCACGCTGATGCAGGCGGCACAGCGCCGGCCGGCCCGGCCGCGCCCGCGACAAGCGGCGCGGCAACCACCACCGGCGCGGCCGCCAAAGCCGCGGGCTGACAGGCGCACCACCGCTGCATGACCGCCCCCCGCGCACCACACCGCACGAGCCCGCCGATGCCTTCGCTGTACGCCCTGCCCGCCGCCGACATGGCGCACGCCCTGCGGCGCCAGGCGCGCGCACTGGCCGCCCTGCCGCGCGACGCGCATGCCGGCTGGCTGGCACCGCTGGGCCTGCGCGCACCCGCGACCGATGGCCCAGCGGGGGGCACGCAGGCCCGGCTGTGGCTGCGCGCGCTGGGCCTGCACGATCTGCAGGACACGCTGCTCACCGAGGGGCTGAACCGTCTGGCCACGCTACCCGCCGCGCGCGCGCGGCAGGCGCTGGCGTTGCGCGCGCTGCTGCATCGGGGCCGGCTGCTGCGCACCGGCGCGCAGGCCGCGCAGTCCGCGCAGGCTGCTCTGACGGCCTTGGGTGCCGGCTGGGTGGGCGCGCGGGCATGGCAGGCGCTCTTGCACGACGCACCGGCTCCGCTGCATGACGCGGCGCTGCCCATCGGCGACACCGCGCGCCTGTCCACTTCGCTGGCGTGGGAAGGCTGGTGCCGCCTGCAGGCCGAGCCGGCGTGCGGCGCCGCCTCCGCGTTGCGGTTGCTGCGCCTGTACTTCGCCCGCGCGCTGGCGCCGCTGGCCGTGAGCCCGCCCGAGCCGGCCCTCAGCCACTGGCTGGCGCGTCGGCTGGACGATCTGTATCTGGACGACGAGACGGAGGACGCGACATGATGGTCTGGCTCGACCTGGGGGGCGGCACGCCGGTGGGCGTGGCCGACGGCGTGGTGCCGCGCGAAACCCTGGCGCGGCTGGTGTCGCTGGACGAGGCGCAGCGCGAGCTGGCCCTGCGGCAGGAGGCCGCCATGCGCGACGCGCAGGCCCGGGCGCAGGCGTGCGCCGACCAACTGCTGGACCAGGCGCGCGCGCAGTCCGCCGAGCTCGTCGCGCGCTCGCTGCGCGAGGCCTGCGCGGCCCGTGCGCGCGGTTTCGCGCAGGGGCGGGCCGAAGCGCTGGACGCCTGGCACGCGCAGGCCGCCGAGCACCGGCGCGAGGCGCTGCGGCGCCACGTCGATCAGCGCGAGCGGCTGGCCGGCATGGTGGCGCAGGCCGTCACGGCGCTGCTGGACCAGGCAGGCGCCGAGGCCTTCTTCGATGCCGCCGTGGCCGCGCTGGACGGCCTGGCCGAGCAGTCGCGCGCACTGGTGTTGCGCGTGCACCCCGACGACGAAGCCGCCGCGCGCGCCAGCGTCGCCCGACGCGGCGAGCGCTGGCCCGACGGCACGGTGATCAAGCTGGTGGCCGACGCGAGGCTGCGGCCACGCGATTGCGTGTGCGAATCGCCACGCGGTCTGGTGGACGCGAGTCTGTCTCTGCAACTGGCCGCGCTGCGCCGCGCCGCCGCCGCCGCCCTGCGCACCGAAGGCATGCCGGATGATCCGCCCGTGGTGGCCGGGGACGCCGGCATGGACAGCGACGAAGGCCGCGACGGCGACAGTGGCCCCGCCGGGGATGCCGGATGACCGCCACCGCCCCGGGGCGCACCCACTTCGCCTGGCAGCCGCAGGTGCAGCAGGCCGGCAAGGTGGCCGAGGTGGTGGGCACGCTGGTGCGCGCCACGGGCCTGGACTGTGTCTGCGGCGAGCTGTGCGAGCTGCGCGACCGCGCTGGCGCGCTGCTGCAGTTCGCCGAGGTGGTGGGGTTTTCCAGCGAGCACGCGCTGCTGATGCCGCTGGGCGGCACGGCCGGCCTGTCGCGCTCGACCCTGGTGGTGGGCACGGGCGCGCCCCTGCAGGTGCGCGTGGGCGATGCGCTGCTGGGCCGCGTGGTCGACGTGCTGGGCCAGCCGATCGACGGCCGCGGCCCGGTGGATTGCAGCGAGACGCGTTCGATGATGCAGGTGCCGCCCGCACCGATGGACCGGCCCATGATCGACACCCCGCTGTTCACCGGCGTGCGCTGTGTCGACGCGATGATGACTCTGGGCGAGGGCCAGCGCATGGGCGTGTTCGCGCCGGCCGGCACGGGCAAGAGCACGCTGATGTCGATGTTCGCGCGCGGCGCGCAGTGCGACGTGAACGTGATCGCGCTGATCGGCGAACGCGGCCGCGAGGTGCGCGAATTCGTCGAGCGCGTGCTGGGCGAAGAGGGCATGCGGCGCAGCGTGGTGGTGTGCGCCACGTCAGACCGCTCGTCGGTGGAGCGCGCCAAGGCCGCCCACGTGGGCACGGCCGTGGCCGAGTACTTCCGCGACCGCGGCATGAAGGTGCTGCTGATGATGGATTCGCTCACGCGCTTCGCGCGCGCGCAGCGCGAGATCGGCCTGGCCGCGGGTGAGCCGCCCACGCGGCGCGGCTTTCCCCCGTCGATCTTTGCCGAGCTGCCCCGGCTGCTGGAGCGCACGGGCCTGTCGGCCAGGGGCTCGATCACCGCGCTCTACACCATCCTGGCCGAAGACGACAGCGGCTCCGATCCGATCGCCGAAGAAGTGCGCGGCATCCTGGACGGCCACATGATCCTCTCGCGCGAGATCGCGGCCAAGAACCGCTACCCGGCCATCGACGTGCTGGGCAGCCTCTCGCGCGTGATGCATGAGGTGGTGGACGCCTATCACATGGAATCGGCGGGCCATGTGCGCCGCCTGCTCTCGCGCTTCCAGGAGGTGGAGACGCTGGTGCGCATCGGCGAGTACAAGGCAGGCTCCGATCCGCTGGCCGACGAGGCCATCGAGCGGCAGGACGAACTGATCGAGTTCCTCACGCAGCCGGTGACCGAGGTGGTGCCGATCGAGGACACGCTGGGCATTCTGGAGGGCTTCCATTCATGAAGCTGGTGCGCGCCATCAAGGACTACGCGGTGCTGGCTGGTGTGCGGCGCCGGCGTGCGGCGGCGCTGGAAGACGCTCTGCGCGCGGCCGAAGCCCGGCTGGCCGAGGCGCGCGTGAACGAGTCCCGGGCCGAATCGGAGCTGGGCGCGCGGCAGGCGACGCTGGCGGACTACATCGGCCAGCTCACCGAGCGCACGGCGCCCCGGGCGCGCGTGCGCCTGGAAGACCTGCAGGGCGCCCGCATCCACCGCGAGCGGCTGGCCGGCCGCTGCGACGAGGCCGAGGCAGCCCTGGCCGCCGCCCGCGACGCCGTGGGCGAGGCTCAGCGTGCGTGCGCCCAGGCGCGCCGGAACATCGCCCTCAACGAGGACCGCATCCAGTCGCTCGATGCGCAGCGCGCCGGCCTTCAGCGCAAGCGCGCGCGTGAACTGGAGGAGCGCGAGGACGACGAGCGCACCGACGCCATGGGCCGGCGCGCCGGCACGCCCGCATGACGCAGGACTTGCTGCTGCTCAACGACAGCTTCATGCGCTGGGCGGCGCTGGTGATGCTCTTCCTCATCAAGCCGGCCATCGCTTTCGAGATCCTGCCGGCCACCAACGAACCCATGCTGCTGAGCACGCCGCGCCGGCTGCTCACGGTATCGATCGCGGTGTTCGCCGGCACGGGCGCCTGGATGTCGGGCTGGCGCGTGCCGCCGCTGGACACCCTGTGGCTGCTGGCGCTGCGCGAGGCCGCGCTGGGCTTCACCATCGGCTTCGCGGCGGCGCAGGTGTTCTGGATCGCCCAGGGCGTGGGCGCCATGGTGGACAACGTGGCGGGCTACAACAACGTGCAGATCACCAACCCGTCGAGTTCGGAGCAGACCACGCCGATCTCGGACGTGATGCTGCAACTGTCGGTGGCGCTGTTCTGGGCGCTGGGCGGCATGCTGCTGGTGGCCGGCGCGCTGTTCGAGAGCTGGCGCTGGTTTCCGATGCAGGGGCGCGAGGTACTGTGGCCGCGCTGGCGCGAAGAATCGGGCATCGACGAGTTCAGCGGCATCATGCGCGCCATCGCTTCGGTGGCGGCGCCGCTCCTGTTCCTGGTGGCGGCGATCGACGTGGGCGGTGGCCTGGTTTCGCGCGCGGCCAAGAGCGTGGACACCAGCGCGCTGGGCACGCCGCTGAAGGCAGCCGCGGCCGTGCTGTCGCTGGCCATCTTCAGCGCGGTGTTCGCGCAGGACATCCGGAGCTACCTGGCCATGAACGATCTGCTGGCCATGGTCCGGCAGTTGACGGGAGTGCAATGATGAGCGAGAGCATCCGCAACGATCCACCGCGCCGCCCCCTGGCGCCGCCGCCGGCGGCGCGATCGCGCGAGCCCGGTGCCGCTCGCGGCAGCGACACCGTCGATGCGCGCCTGCGCGCCGACGCCCAGGCGCTCGGCGCCACGCTGGCGGCGCTGGCGGAGATCGCGCCGGCCAGCGAGCACCGGCCCGACGACTCGCAACAGGAGTCCGGCGAAGACCGCCGGCAGCCGCGCGAACAGGCGGCCGTGGCGGAAGCCGCACCCGCCCAGCAGCTCGACCAGCGGCTGGTGCGCATAGGCCAGTTCGTCACGCACGTGCACCAGGCCTCGCCCGAGCAGGGCAGCTGGAGCCTGAGCCTGCCCCTGGATGACGAGTTGCTGCCCGACACCGTGCTGCACCTGGGCTATGCACCGGCGCTGGTGACGCTGCACTTCGAGACGCGCGACTGGACGTCGCGCGACCTGCTGGCGCAGCGCACCGCGGCGCTGGAGAAGCTGGTGCAGCAGTTGCTGCCGCCGGGCTGCGACGTCGTGGTGTCGGTGTAGCGCTCAAACGGGCTCGACGAGGCCGGCGGACACCAGCTCCAGGTGCTCGTTGAGTTCCTGGAACGAGTACACCGGCAGCCAGCCCAGGCGCTGCTGGATCATGCGCCGCATGTAGCGCCGGATGTCCATGGCCGTGACCAGCGCGAAGCCCGCCCTGGGCTCGTCGCCGGCCAGCGCCTGCACGCGCGCGACGATGGCGGCGATGTCCTCCGGCGGCAGCGTGAGGAAGTTGCCGGTCGGCGTGGGCTTGATCGACTGGCGGATCATCTGCTCCAGCTCGTGGTGGACGAACAGCGCCTGCAGGCTGCGCGCGCCGCCTGCGGCGCGGTGCGCGATCATGCGGCCCAGGTCGCCGCGCACGTACTCGGTGAGCACCAGCACGTCCTTCTCCTTCGGGCCCCAGTGCACCAGGCTCTCCAGGATGCCGCGCAGGTTGCGCACCGGCACCTGCTCTTCCAGCAGGCGGCGCAACACGTCGGCGATGCGCTGCAGCGGCAGCACTTTCTGCACCTCGGCCACGAGGCCGGGGTAGGAGGTGCCGAGCTTGTCGAACAGCCACTGCGTTTCCTGGATGCCGACGAAAAGATGCGAATGGCGCCCCAGCAGGCTGATGGCGTGCTGCGCCAGCGCGGGCTCGGGCGGCGGGCCATCTGCCGGCACCTGGCCGTCGGCCACGGGCACGTCCTGCACCAGGATCTGGTAGGCCTGCCCCTGCAGGTCGTCGCAACTCCAGAGGGCCAGGCCCGGAAACGGCACGCCGAACTCTTCCTCGATGCGCGCGCGCTCGGCCTTGAAGGCTTCATCCAGCCGCGAGGCCGACAGGCGCGCGGTCAGATCCCTGGACAGCCGGATGCTCATGGGACTGGCGAAGGCAGGCGCGCCGCTACCGATGGCCGGGCCGTCGCCGCGGGCGCCGTAGGCCTTGAGCGAGGGAATGGGCTCACCGACGGCACCACCCTCGACGGCCTCGGCTGAAGGCCGGGGGTTCTTCTTCAGGCGCCAGGCGGCGACGGCCAGAATGCCCGAGATGAGCAGGAACAGCGGCCACGGAAAGCCCGGCACGGCGGCGAAGCCCAGCAGCAGCACCGCGGCCATGCTCATGGCCGTGGCATTGCCGCCCAGCTGATTGAGCACCTCCTGCCCGAGCGACGACTGCTTCGCGGCGCGCGTATCGAGCACGCGCGTGGTGAGCACGCCCGCCGCCACCGAGATCAGCAGCGACGGAATCTGCGACACCATGGCATCGCCCACCGACAGCACCGCGAAGCGTTCGGCCGCCACGGCCATCGGCATCTGGTGGTAGGTCACGCCGATGGCGATGCCGGCAATGATGTTGATGAGGGTGATGACGAGCCCCGCGATGGCATCGCCTTTGACGAACTTCATCGCGCCGTCCATGCTGCCGTGCAGCTGGCTTTCCATGGAAAGCATGGCGCGCTTGCGGCGCGCGTCATCGGCCGTCATGGTGCCGCCGCGCAGTTCGGCGTCGATGCTCATCTGCGCGCCGGGCAACGCATCCAGCGCGAAGCGGGCGCTGACCTCCGAGGCGCGCTCCGAGCCCTTGGCGATCACGATGAATTGCACCGCCGCGATGATGACGAATACCGTCAGGCCCACCAGCAGGTTGCCGCCCACCACCAGCTTGCCGAAGCTCTCGATGATGTGGCCCGCGTCGGCATGCAGCAGGATGGCCTTGGTGGCCGCGATGTTCAGCGACAGCCGCAACAGCGTCGTGAACAGCAGCAGCGACGGGAAAGACGAGAGCGCCACGGAGTTGGGCGCGTACACCGCCGCCATGAGCAGCAGCACCGACAGGCTGATGTTGAAGGCCAGCAGCGCGTCGATCACCAGCGGCGGCAGCGGCAGGATCATCAGCGACAGGATCGCGATGACCAGACCGGCGACGGCGAGTTCGCCCCCCAGCGAGCGTGGCGGCCGCAGGCTCATGACGCCGCCTGCGGTGCGCTGATGCGCCGCAGGCCCCCGATGGTGTGCAGCAGCACGCCCACGGCCTGGAAGCACTCGCGCGGAATACCGGCGCCCAGTGGCAGGCGATGCAATGTGCGGGCCAGCGGCGGGTTGACCACCACCGGCACACCCGAGGCCTCGGCATGCGCGCGCAGCGCCAGGGCCACGTCATCCACGCCCTTGGCCACCACGCGCGGCACGTCGCCCCGCTCGTACACCAGCGCCACCACGTAGTGCGTGGGATTGGCGACGACGAGATTGGCACTGGCGACGGCGGCCTTGGGGTCGCCGAAGAGAAGTTCCTGCGCGAATTCCTTGCGGCGGCTCTTGATCTCGGGGTTGCCGTTCTGCTCTTTCTGCTCGCGCTTGATCTCGTCTTCGCTCATGCGGTGGTCGCGGATGAACAGGAAGCGCTGCAGCGCGTAGTCGAGCATGCCCACGATCACGAAGGCGACGATCGAGACGAACAGCACCCGCAGCGTCGCCTGCCAGAGGATGGCCGACAGCAGATCGACCGGCCGGGCCGTGGCACCCACCAGCAGCGGCACCAGGGCGCTGACGATCTGCCACAGCACGACGGAGAACAGCGTCAGCTTCACCAGCACCATGGCCGCGTCGATCATGGCGCGCATGCCGAACAGCCGCTTGAAGCCCGAAGCCGGGTTGACCTTGTCGAAGTTCGGCGTCACGGGTTTGGGCGAGAGCGTCATGGCGCCCTGCGCCACCAGCCCGATCACGGCGCCCAGCGCGCCGGCCAGGCCGAACGGCAGGGTCAGCACCAGGAACTCGACGCCCATGGCCATGATCGGCACGGCGATGGCGTCGGTGCCCTTGCCCAGCCCATCGCTGCGCACGCTCTGCCAGACGATGTCCATCAGCTGCTGCAGCCGCTCGAAGAAGAAGCCGCCGCCCATCCACAGCATCAGCACGCATGCGAGCAGGGTGGTGGCCGCTGTCAGGTCCTGGCTCTTGGACGACTCGCCGTCCTTGTGCGCATCCTGCAGCTTCTTGTCGGTGGGCGGCTTGTTCTTCTCTTCGGACATGGAACGTGCCGATCAGGGCGTGGCGCCGCGTCGCGCGGAATTCAGTAGACCGCCTGCATGCGCCACTGGTTGTTGTGGGGCTCTACCTGCAAACGGGCCCTGCCGTTGATGGGATCTGCATTGGACCTGCGCACCATCCCGCCTCGCATGAAATCGTCCAGGAAGGCCTGCTCCATCCAGTCGGGCATGGGCGGCGTGTAGGGCCTGGCGAGCGGATCGAATCCGCCATAGCCGGCGTCTTCGGAAAAGCGCTCCAGCGTCCGCTGGCTGACACCGTTGCCGAAGCGGCTGGCAGGATCGCGCGCTTCCAGCCTCGCCCACATGGAGCGGGGGCCGTTGCGTTCGTAGTCATCGACGATGAACTGCGCCGATCCGCGCACGCGCGCGTCGGTGGCGTTGCTGGCCAGCGACCTGACCTCGTCCAGCGTGAGGCGTCCGCCATGCGTGCGGGCGTTGTGGCTGGCCAGCGTGGCGGCCGCATAGCCGGGGGTGACACGATCCTCGGCCCCGCCGTAGGCACAGCGCAGCAGTTGCGGATTCATCAGCATCGGCAGGCTCATCTCGTTGTCGTCGCCGCATCCTTCTCCTCCCAGCAACGCACCCAGCCAGCCGCCCTGGCCCAGACCGCAAACGCCCAGGTTTCCCAGGCCCTGGCCGAGGATCTGCATCATCAAGTCACCCATGGGGCCGGACATCGCGATCTGGCTCAGCGCGCCGCCGCGCAGGGCCTGCTCGAACAGCTCCTGCGTTTGCTCCAGCCCGCCGTAGTACTGGGAATTGCGCACCTGCGGGTCGAACCCCGGGTTGTCCCACAGCGATCGGGGGAACAATCCATTGGCGAAGCACCCCGAGGCCAGCGCCGCCGACAGGGGCTCCTGGCTGCGCGCGATGTCGCGCATGGCGTTGGCGGACTCCTGCGTGAGCGGCAGGCCGTTCATGTCGGTCCAGCGGCCCTTGCTGTCGATGGAAAGATAGGCTTCGGGCTTGAAGTCGCCGTTCATCTTCTCGCGCACGAAGTCCAGCGGCATCTGTCCGTAGCGGGGCGTGCTGATTTCCAGCGGCTTGTCGCCCGTGACGTTGTCGATGAAGGTGGCGGAGCCGTCGGGCCGCACGATGGCCACGCTCTTGGTGTAGGTGGGGGCAGACGGATCGGTCTCGCGCTCACCCTTGGCGTTGCTCGTCTTCAGGAAGATGCGCGTACCGTCTTCCAGCGTCGTCACGGAGTCACCGTGAATGTCGACGGTCTTTCCATCTGCGCCCGTGTAGTGGGGATCGCCCCAGACCATCGCCGTCTTCCCGTCGCCACTCGTGATCGAGAACTTCATGCCGTCCTTCTTGAACTCGTAGGTCTTGTCACCCGACTTGACAGTGGCCTCGCTGCCCGTGTTGCGCTCCAGCGTGAACCCCCCATCGGGGCGCGGCGGGCACACTGGCATGGTTTCGTACCGGCGCTGGTTGTCCATCACGAACTGACGCAGATACTGCGGCAGCCGGTCGAACTCCTGGATCAGTTGCTGGAAGTAGTTCGTGAGCGCGCCGACACGGGAAAAGTGGGGCTGGACGCAAGTGGATGCAATGGCCTGGTTGAGCATGAAAACTCCTGTGGTGGACTGGGGTGATCACCGGGTCGGTCGACAGTGCTGGCCCAGTGGATTCGGATCCCATTCTGGAGAGAGCGTCCCGGCCGGAAATGCGTCAAGCGAAGTGGTGTTCAGCCGTGCGAAACACTTCGGATTCACTGCGCGGCCGGCACTGTCTCGGCCAGTCCGGCGGCCGGCTTCGGCTCGGTGTCGAGCACGCGCGGCGAGATGAGGAACATGCGCTCGCGGCGCTTGGTTTCGCTGGACGTATAGCGGAACAGCGATCCCACCACCGGCAGGCCGGAGAGCAAGGGGATGCCCGTCGTTCCGTTCTTCTGACGCTCGGTGGAATAACCCGCCAGCAGCAGGCTTTCGCCTTCGTTCACCAGGGCCTGGGTGGTGATCTCGCTCTTGATCACCACGGGCAGGCTGTCGACGATCTTGTCGTAGTTGACTTGGCCATCCTGCAGCCGGACGTCTAGCTTGATCTGCCTGGCGTCGTCCGGTGCGTCCATGGACACCGGGGCGACCATCGGCACCACGCGCATGCTCAGGCCCGAGGAGACGTTGTAGAGCTGCGTGCTCTGGTAGCCGCCCACTTTCACATGGAAAGTCTCCTGGCTGTCCATGACCGCGGGCACATTGCTCAGCGTGGCGACTTTCGGCCGCGCGCTGACGCTGGCGCGCCCCGCCGTCTCGAGGGCAGCCACGCGCGCCAGCAACTGCTGCGCAGAATTGCCGATCACCGCCGTCAGAACGCCACCCGTGACCGCGCCGGAGGCCGCGGCAGCCGGATTGGTGTTGATCGTGGCACCGACGCGGCGGCCCTGGTATTGCCAGTCGATGCCCAGCTCGTGCAGCGCTCCGTCTTCGACGTCGAGGATGTACACCTCGATCTCGACCGTCGGCGGCCGGGCGTCGAGTGTGCGTATGAACCGCTCGTGCAAGGGCATGCGCTCGGGCAGGTCGCGCACGATGATGCTGTTGCTGCCGGCGTCGGCCACGATGACGGGCAGGTTCTCGTCTTTCTGCGACCGGACGTCGGCGCCGCCACCAGCGGCCATACCGACCAGTCCATTGCTGGACGAAGACATGGCGGCGCCTTCCATCGTGCGGGCGAATGCGCTGGTGCCGGCTGCTCCCATGGTGCCGCCCAGGGTCGGCAACCCCGAGCCGCGGCTGGACGACAGCAGCCCGCCGCCCGCGCCGTCCGCGGGCAGTGGCCCCAGTTGGGGCGCCGTGCGCGACTGCGTGGCCGATTCACCCGAAACCATCCGTTGCGTGCTACGCGAGAGCGCATCGCTTCCCGCAGCGCCAGCAGAACGGTCCTGGTAGATCGCCTGCAGCAGCGATGCCACGCCCGGCTGGCTCTGCCCGTCGAGCATGCGGTCCGTCGCCCAGGCATTGCGAAGCGCGAAGATGCGCGTCTGCGCGCGGCCGTTGCGATCGCCGCGGACTTCGAGGTGAGCCGCGAGTTCGCGCACCACGTCGACGTACTCCTGGGGCCCGGCGACCAGGGCGGTGTTTTCCACCAGGTCGTAGACGATGGGGAAGCGGGGCTCTTCCAGTTTCATGCGCATCAGCGACTCGCGCAGTTGTTCGACGCGAGCCGACGACATCTTGACCAGCGTGCTGCGGATGCCCTTCGCCGCCGCGATGTGCAGCACGGCGCCGTTGTAGTACCAGACGAAACCATACGAG
>JAGOCV010000276.1 GCA_017998575.1 Burkholderiaceae bacterium | reverse complement strand
GCATAGGCCAGGGCATTGCGCTTGAAGACTTCGGCGTTGTCCCAGGGAAGGAGGATCTGCGGCGTGCCGGCTGCCAGGATCACGGGCTGGCGCGCCGAGGGGTTGAGCGCGCGGAAGTCGGCCACGGTCACGTCGGCCAGGCGCGCGGCCAGCTCGACGTCGATGTCGCGGGCGATCTCCACGCTCTGGAAGTACGGGTGGTTCTCGATCACCGGCAACTGGTTGCCGAAGCGCGCCGGGTCAGCCACGATGTTTTTGACGGCCTGCAGCTTGGGCACGTAATTGCGCGTCTCGGCCGGCATGTTGAGCTCGACGTAGCTCGTGCCCAGGCCCAGCTTCTTGTTGCGCGCGATGGCGCGCGAAACGCTGCCTTCGCCCCAGTTGTAGGCGGCCAGGGCCAGATCCCACTCGCCGAACATGTTGTAGAGCTTCTGCAGGTAATCCAGCGCGGCGCGCGTGGATGCCAGCACGTCGCGGCGGTCGTCGCGGAAGACGTTCTGCTTGAGGTCGAAATAGGTGCCGGTGGCCGGCATGAACTGCCACATGCCGGCCGCCTTGGCGCTGGAGACGGCCTGCGGGTTGAACGCGCTCTCGATGAACGGCAGCAGGGCCAGCTCGGCAGGCATGTTGCGACGCTCGAGCTCTTCGACGACGTGAAACAGGTATTTGCTCGAGCGCTCGGTCATGCGCTGGATGTAGTCGGGGCGGCTGCTGTACCACTGCTCGTGCGTGCGCACGAGGTCGCCATCGAGGTTGTTCATGGCGAAGCCGCGCCGGATGCGCTCCCAGAGGTCCGGGGGCGGCTGCAACTGCATGACTGCGCGCGAGGCGGCTTCCGACGCCTGGATCGGAGCCATCGGGCCTGCGGGGTAGACGGCCGGCAGGCGCGGCGTGGCGGCGGCCGTGACGGGCGGGGCGGTGGCGATGGGGTCGGCGCTGGCGGCCGCGGGAGCCGTGGGCGCGCCGGTGGTCGCGCAGCCGGCCAGCCAGAGCAGCAGGGAGGCCAGCGCGGCGCGGGAGACAAGGGTCATCTGAATTCGTTCTTCCATTGGCGCAGCACGGCGAATACGCCCGCTTCGCTGGTTGACTGGTCGGCATCGCGCGCGCGGGCGGCGGCGACGACGGCGGGTTCGCGCGAACGCAGGAACGGATTGATCAAACGCTCCTGCGCGAGCCTGGCGGGCAGCGTGGGCCGGTCGTCGGCACGCAGCGCCTCGCAATGCGCGAGGTAGTGGATCAATTCCGTGTTGCCGGGTTCCACGGCTCGCGCAAATCGGAGGTTGGACAGCGTGTACTCGTGCGCGCAGCACACGCGTGTGTCGCCAGGCAGAGCGGCCAGACGGTCGAGCGAGTCGAGCATCTGCGCGGGTGTGCCTTCGAACAGCCGGCCGCAGCCGCCCGAGAACAGCGTGTCGCCGCAGAACAGCACGGGCGCGCCGTCGATGGCCGGGTGGTAGTAGGCAATGTGGCCGGCGGTATGGCCGGGCACGTCGATCACCTGGAAGTCGAGCCCGAGCGCGCGCGCCACGTCGCCGCCGGCCACGCGCACGATCGGCTCAGGCATGGCTTCCGCCGCAGGGCCGAAGACTTCGGCGCCGGTCGCCTCTCGCAGTTCGGCGACGCCGCCGACATGATCGGCATGATGGTGGGTGACTAGAATCGAACGCAGTTGCAGCCGTTCGCGCTGCAGTGCTTCGAAAACCGGCGCTGCCTCGCCCGGGTCGACCACGAGCGCCTGGCTGCCGTCGTGCAGCAACCAGATGTAGTTGTCGGAAAACGCGGGCAGCGGGATCAACTTCATGGGCCACGAAATTATAGGGACGCACGCCGGCCTCGACGCGTGGCTGGAAACTCCCCCGGGGCGCTACCTGCTCGACTGGGAACAGTCGTGCATGGATGCCGCCGTGGCCGATCTGTTCGGTTACCACGCGTTGCAGCTCGGTCTGCCCGCGCTCGATGCGCTGCGGGCCAACCGCATGCCGCACCGCTGGCTCGCGCGGGGAACGGGCGATGCGCCGATGCCCGGCGGTGCGGCAGGGCCGAAAGCCGCTTTCGCCACGGCCTTCGAGGCGCTGCCGTTCGCCGAGGCAAGCCTGGATCTGGTGGTGCTGCCTCACACGCTGGAAATGAGCCTGGAGCCGCACGCCACGCTGCGCGAGGTGCAACGCGTGCTGGTGCCGGAAGGCCACGTGGTCATCACCGGATTCAATCCGGCCAGCCTCTGGGGGCTGTCGCAGCGCCGGGCGCACCTGTGGCGCCGTCTGGGGACGAAGCGGCTGTTCCTTCCGCAGGAAGGCGAATTCATCGGCTACTGGCGGCTGCGCGACTGGCTTCGCCTGCTGGGTTTCGAGGTCGAATCGGGCCGCTTCGGCTGCTGGCGGCCGGCGTTCGCCAGAGAAGGCTGGCTGGGGCGAATGCAGTGGATGGACCGTGCGGGCGAACGCTGGTGGCCCATCTTCGGCGCGGCCTACTGTGTGGTGGCGACCAAGCGCGTTCATGGCATGCGCCTGATGGACCCGGGATGGAAGACGGCGCCCAAGCTGGCGCCCGCGCCCGTTACGGCGGCGCAGCGCAACCGGCGCGGCCGAGTGCCAGCCGAGTGATTTCCGGGGGAGGCCAGGCTAGCCGCCCGCAGCCTCCGCAGACGACAACTTCAACTCAACGAGAAAAAGGGCAACCGGCCTTGAACCACATCGTGATCTACACCGACGGCGCCTGCAAGGGCAACCCGGGCCCCGGCGGCTGGGGCGTTCTGCTGCAGTCCGGCACCACCGAGAAGGAACTCTTCGGCGGCGAGAAGGGCACCACCAACAACCGCATGGAAATGACGGCCGTGATCGAGGCGCTCAAGGCGCTCAAGCGCCCCTGCGAGGTCACCTTGTTCCTGGACAGCCAGTACGTCCTCAAGGGCATCACCGAATGGCTGCCCGGCTGGAAAGCCAAGGGCTGGAAGACGGCGGCCAGGCAGCCCGTGAAGAACGCCGACCTGTGGCAGGAGCTGGATGCGCTGGTGGCTGGCGGTGGCCATCGCATCGATTGGCGCTGGGTCCGGGGCCACAACGGCGATCCTGGCAACGAACGCGCCGACGCGCTGGCCAACCGCGGCGTCGAGCAGGCGCGCTGAGCAGCGTCGCGCCGCGCCAACAGCGGGGTAAGCGCTGTTTCTGACGCTGTCACGTCCTGATACATTGAGGGCGAACGGGCCGGCGTCCGCCGGCCTGCCCTTCCTTGCTGCGCGCGAGGTGCGCGTTTCGACATGGCATCCAGAATTCTCTACACGGCCGTGGCCGTGGCCGGCATTGCCGCGGCTTCCGGCGCGGCCTGGTGGTACCAGAACAGGCCCGCATCGCCGGGCACCAGCGCAGCCGCAGCGCGGCCCGATGCGGCACGGCCTGCGGGCGCGGCGCCCGGATCCGGTGGCGGGCCAGTCGCGGTCGAGGCGGCCCGGGTGTCCGTGGCCCGCCTGGCCGACGACGCCCAGGCCGTGGGCAGCCTGCGTTCGCGTCGCAGTGTGATGGTGCGGCCCGAGGTGAGCGGGCGCGTCACGCAGATCAACTTCCGCGACGGCGAGCGCGTGCGCCGTGGGCAGTTGCTCGTTCAGTTCGACGACCAGTTGCCGCAGGCCCAGGTGCAGCAGGCGCAGGCCGAGCTGTCGATCGCCCAGGCCAACGACAAGCGCAACCGCGAGTTGGTGGCGCAGGGCTTCATCAGCCAGCGCTCGGTGGACGAGAGTGCCGCCAACCTGCAGGTCGCCCAGGCCAAGCTGGCGCTGGCGCGCGCCACGGCAGAGCGGCTGCGCATCATGGCGCCCTTCGACGGTGTGGCCGGCATCCGCAACGTCAACGTGGGCGACTACCTCAAGGACGGCACCGACATCGTCAACGTGGAGGACCTGGACGCGGTGTACGTCGACTTCCGCCTGCCCGAGCGCTTCCAGAACAAGATCCAGCGCGGCCAGCGCGCCGTGCTGGAGATGGATGCCTTGCCCGGCCGCCGCTTCGTCGCCGTCGTGCAGGCCATCGATCCGCTGATCGACGCCAATGGCCGCTCGGTGGCGGTGCGCGGGTGCGTCGACAACCGCGAACTGGCGCTGCGCCCCGGCATGTTCGCGCGCGTGAACACCGTGTTCAGCGAGCGCGAGCAGGCGCTTGTGGTGCCCGAGGAAGCGCTGGTGCCGCAGGGCGCGCGCCAGTTCGTCTACCGCGTGGTGCAGGGCGAGGAGGGCACGCCGCCGACTGCGCGCCGGGTCGAGGTGCGCCTGGGCGTGCGCCAGCCCGGTCGTGTCGAAGTGCTCGATGGACTGGCCGCCGGCGATCAGGTGGTCACCGCGGGACAGCAGCGCCTGCAGCGCGATGGCGCCGCCGTGCGCGTGGTGAATGTGGCGGCGTCGGGAGCGGCACCGGCAGGCGCGGCCGCACCGGTGGCCCGCACGGCCCCGCCTGCCGCGGCACCCGCTGCGGCACCCGCCGCGGTCCGACCCGGCAATCCGTGCCAGATTGATGTGGCAGGCGGTGCGCGCGGCACGCCGGCGGCATCGCCTGCCGCCGCGCCCGCGACGCGCGCCGCGCCGCGCAACCCGGCCTGATACGCGCCCGCCGCGAAATCCCGCAGAAAAGGCGCCCGCCATGCAGTTGCCCGAAATATCGATCCGCCGGCCGGTGTTCGCCACCGTGCTTTCGCTGCTGGTGCTGCTGATCGGCCTGGTGAGCTTCGATCGCCTCACGGTGCGCGAATACCCCAAGATCGACGAGCCCGTGGTCACCGTGACGGTGCGGTACCCGGGCGCTTCGGCCGAGGTGATCGAGTCGCAGATTTCCAAGGTGCTGGAAGACTCCATCGCCGGCATCGACGCGGTGGACGTCATCACCTCCATCAGCCGTGCCGAGCAGAGCCAGATCTCGGTGCGTTTCAGGCTCGAGAAAGATGCCGACGCCGCCGCCGCCGAGGTGCGCGACCGCACGGCCCGCGTGCGCAACCGGCTGCCGCAATCCATCGACGAGCCGGTGATCGCCAAGGTGGAGGCCGACGCCTTTCCGGTGGTGTTTCTCACCTTCTCCAGCGACAGCCTGACGCCACTGCAGATCAACGATGTGGTCAGCCGCATCGCCAAGCCTCGCCTGCAGACGGTGACCGGCGTGGCCGACGTGCGCATCTTCGGTGAGCGCAAATACGCCATGCGCGTCTGGCTGGAGCCGGCCAAGCTGGCGTCCTACCGCCTGACCACGCAGGACGTGGAAGACGCCATCCGCCGCAGCAACCTCGAAGTGCCCGGCGGGCGCATCGAATCGCAGCAGCGCGAGTTCAGCGTGACCTCGCAGACCGACCTGGTGCGGCCCGACCAGTTCGCCGACATCATCATCCGCAGCGTCAATGGCTTTCC
>JAGOCV010000026.1 GCA_017998575.1 Burkholderiaceae bacterium | reverse complement strand
GTCGAACGGTGGCCGTGGTCGGCCCCTCGGGCTCGGGCAAGTCGACCCTGGCGCGGCTGCTGTTCCGCTTCTACGATGTACCGCGCGGGCAGGGCGCGATCACCATTGGCGGGCAGGATCTGCGCGACGTGCAGCAGTCCAGCGTGCGCGCGGCGCTGGGCATCGTGCCGCAGGACACGGTGCTGTTCAACGACACGGTCGAATACAACATCGCCTACGGCCGGCCCGGTGCCACGCGCGAGCAGGTGGAACAGGCCGCGCGCGCAGCGCGCATCCATGACTTCATCGCCTCCACGCCGCTGGGTTACGGGACGCGCGTGGGCGAGCGTGGCCTCAAGCTTTCGGGCGGCGAGAAGCAGCGCGTGGCCATCGCCCGCACGCTGCTCAAGAATCCGCCCATCCTCATCTTCGACGAGGCCACCTCGGCGCTCGATTCGGCCAACGAACGCGCCATCCAGGCCGAATTGCGCTCGGCCGCGCAGGACCGCACCACGCTGGTCATCGCGCACCGGCTCTCCACGGTGGTCGATGCGCACGAGATCCTGGTCATGGATGCGGGCCGCATCGTGGAACGCGGCACGCATGCGCAGTTGCTGGCCGCCGGCGGGCGGTACGCGGGCATGTGGCGTCTGCAGCAACAGACGGGGGAGAGTGACGCCCGGGGCCGAAGCGCCCAATAATGCCGGCATGGAAACCAAGTGGCTCGAAGATTTCGTGAGTCTGGCCGAGACGCGCAGTTTCAGCCGCTCGGCCCAGTTGCGCCATGTGACGCAGCCGGCGTTCTCTCGGCGGATCCAGGCGCTGGAGGCCTGGGCCGGCACCGATCTGGTGGACCGCAGCTCCTATCCCACCCGCCTGACGCCCGCGGGCCAGACGCTCTACACCCAGTCGCTGGAAATGCTGCAGGCGTTGCAGAACACCCGCGCCATGCTGCGCGGCCACTCGGCCGCCGGGCAGGACGTGATCGAGTTCGCCGTGCCGCACAGTCTGGCGTTCACTTTTTTCCCGGCGTGGGTTACCAGCCTGCGCGCCAGCTTCGGCCCGATCAAGAGCCGGCTGATCGCGCTGAACGTGCATGACGCGGTGATGCGCCTGGTGGAGGGCAATTGCGACCTGCTGATTGCCTTCCACCATCCCTCGCAGCCCTTCCAGCTCGACGCCGCCCATTACGAAACGCTCACGCTCGGACAGGAGACGCTGGCGCCGTATTCGCGGCCCGACGCCGAAGGGCGGGCGCTGTTCCAGTTGCCCGGCCGTGCGGGGCAGCCCCTGCCTTACCTGGGCTATGCGCCCGACGCCTACCTGGGGCGCATGGTCGACGTGCTGCTCAAGCAGGCGGGCGCGCCCATCCACCTCGACCGGGTCTACGAAACCGACATGGCCGAGGGCCTGAAGGCCATGGCGCTGGAAGGGCACGGCATCGCTTTCCTGCCGCAGAGTTCGGTCCGCAAGGAAGTGCGGGCCCGGCGACTGGTCAGTGCCGTGCCGCCGGAGCTGTCCGGCCTGGAGATGGCGATGGAGATCCGGCTTTGCCGGGAAAAGCCCACGGCGACAGGCAACGGCACCTCGGGTGCACCCAAGCGCGCCGCGCAGGCGCTATGGGATTTCCTCCAGGGAGCTGGCCGTCCGGCTGGCTGAACCGCGGCTGACGGCCGGGCGCTGGTCGGTACTTTCCCCATCCATGGTGGGCACGAAGACTGCTTACGCTGATCGATACAAGAAGACGAGGGGCATCGCACGTTACAGACCCATTGCCCAGCAGTCGATTCAGCGGCAATGCCTCGCTGGATCGTTGCTGGTCAGGTAGGCAATGCGCGCAACGCCCCTAGAATCGCGATTCACCCTTCCCGAGTGATCGGGCTAACTTTTCCCAGGAGCTTTCCGAATGAAGAAACAACTGTTCGCCCTGACCATCGTGGCCCTCGCCGCAGGCAGCGCCCTCGCGCAAGCCAACGACACGCTGGCCAAGATCAAGGCGTCCGGCAACATCAGCCTGGGCGTGCGTGATTCCTCCGGCCTGTCCTATACGCTGGGCAACGGCAAGTACGTGGGCTTCCACACCGAAATGGGCGAGCGCATCGTCGACGACCTGAGCAAGGTCGCCGGCAAGAAGCTCAACATCGCCTACACCCCCGTCACCTCGGCCAACCGCATCCCCCTGGTGCAGAACGGCACGGTCGATCTGGAATGCGGCTCCACCACCAACAATGCCACGCGCGCCAAGGACGTCTCGTTCGCCGTGACCACCTACGTGGAAGAAGTGCGCATCCTGACCAAGGGCAACTCGGGCATCAACGGCATCGCCGACCTCAAGGGCAAGACCGTGGTCACGACCACCGGCACCACTTCGGTGCAGACGCTGCGCAAGAACAAGCGCGCTGAAGGCATCGACTTCAAGGAAGTCATGGGCAAGGACCACGCCGACAGCTTCCTGCTGCTGGAGTCGGGCCGCGCCGACGCCTTCGTGATGGACGGCTCCATCCTGGCCGCCAACGCCTCGAAGTCGCGCAACCCGGCCGACTACAAGATGGTGGGTGAAGTGCTGTCGGTGGAGCCCATCGCCTGCATGCTGCGCAAGGACGACCCGGCCTTCAAGAAGGCTGTGGACGACAGCATCAAGCGCCAGATCGCCGATGGCTCGCTGGCCAAGCTGTACGACAAGTGGTTCCTGCAACCCGTGCCGCCGACCAACACCAAGATCGGCCTGCCCATGTCCGAAGCCACCAAGGCTGCGTGGGCGAACCCCAACGACAAGCCGATGGAAGAGTACAACAAGTAATCGCCCGCGCGGCACTCGCCTGAACGCCCACCCACCCGCGGTGGGCGTTTGTTTTCAAGCTTGAGGAGTTCCCCGATGGGAAATTGGGATTGGCAGATCTTTCTGCAGGACCCGGGTGGCAAGGACCCGACCTACTGGCAATGGATGATGTCGGCCTGGGGCTGGACCATTTCGGTCTCGCTCTGCGCTCTGGTGCTGGCCCTGGTGGCCGGCTCCATCATCGGCGTGATGCGCACCCTGCCCGACAGCCCCTGGCTGGTGCGCCTGGGCAATGCATGGGTAGAACTGTTCCGCAACATCCCGCTGCTGGTGCAGATCTTCCTCTGGTACCACGTGGTGCCGGCCCTGTTCCCGTTCATGCGTGACGTCGAGCCGTTCGTGCTGGTCGTGATCGCCCTGGGACTTTTCACCTCCGCGCGCATTGCCGAACAGTTGCGCGCCGGCATCCAGGCCCTGCCCAAGGGGCAGCGCTACGCCGGCATGGCGCTGGGCTTCACCACGCCGCAGTACTACCGCTACGTCATCCTGCCGATGGCCTACCGGATCATCATTCCGCCGCTCACCAGCGAGTCGATGAACATCTTCAAGAACTCCTCGGTGGCGTTCGCCGTGTCGATCGCCGAGCTCACGCAGTTCTACCTGCAGGCGGGCGAGGAAACCTCGCGGCCCATGGAAATCTTCGTGGCCGTGGTCGCGCTCTATGCAGTGTCGGCCCTCGTCATCAACCGCATCATGGCTTTCATCGAGAAGCGATCGCGCGTCCCCGGCTTCGTCGCTGCGGGCACCGGAGGAGGCCACTGACATGACCAACCTCGACTTTTCGTTCTACAACTGGGAGCTGATCAGCGCCTTCGTGCTCAAGGGGCTGTATTTCAGCGTCATCCTGACCGTCGTGGCCACGCTGGGCGGCATCTTCTTCGGCACGATCCTGGCGCTCATGCGCCTGTCGGGCAAGAAGTGGCTCGACGTGCCGGCCGCCATCTACGTCAACGGCATGCGCAGCGTCCCGCTGGTGATGGTGATCCTGGGTTTCTTCCTGCTGGTGCCGTTCCTGATCGGTCGACCCATCGGCGCGGAAACCTCGGCCGTCATCACCTTCATCGCCTTCGAGGCGGCGTACTTCTCCGAGATCATGCGCGCGGGCATCCAGTCGATCCCGCGCGGGCAGGTGTTCGCGGGAATGGCTGTCGGCATGACCTACGAGCAGAACATGAAGCTCGTGATCCTGCCGCAGGCGTTCCGCAACATGCTGCCGGTGCTGCTCACGCAGACCATCATCCTTTTCCAGGACACATCGCTGGTCTACGCCATCGGCGCTTACGACCTGCTCAAGGGCCTGGAAACCGCGGGCAAGAACTTCGGTCGCCCGATCGAGGCCTACCTGCTGGCCGCCGTCATCTATTTCGTGCTGTGCTTCTCGCTGTCCTACCTGGTCAAGCGTCTGCACAAGAAGATTGCCATCATCCGATGAACACCGGAGTCTTTTGAAATGATCGAAATCAACAACGTCTCGAAGTGGTATGGCCCGGTGCAGGTGCTCAACGACTGTTCGGTGAGCATCGCCAAGGGTGATGTGGTCGTGGTGTGCGGCCCCTCGGGCTCGGGCAAGTCCACACTGATCAAGACGGTGAACGCGCTCGAACCCATCCAGAAGGGCACGATCACCGTCAACGGCGTGCAGGTCAACGATCCCAAGACCGACCTGCCCAAGCTGCGCTCCAAGGTCGGCATGGTGTTCCAGCACTTCGAGCTGTTCCCGCATCTGTCGGTGACCGAGAACCTCACGATCGCCCAGGTCAAGGTGCTCGGCCGCAAGCCCGACGAAGCCAAGGTCCGCGGCCTCAAGATGCTCGACCGCGTGGGCCTGATGGCGCACAAGGACAAGTTCCCCGGTCAGCTCTCGGGCGGTCAGCAGCAGCGAGTGGCCATTGCGCGCGCGCTGTCGATGGACCCGGTCGTGATGCTGTTCGACGAGCCCACCTCGGCACTCGACCCCGAAATGGTCGGCGAAGTGCTCGACGTGATGGTGAACCTCGCCAAGGAAGGCATGACGATGATGGTGGTCACGCACGAAATGGGCTTTGCCCGCAAGGTGGCCAACCGCGTGATCTTCATCGACGTGGGTGGGCGCATCCTCGAGGACTGCAGCAAGGAAGAATTCTTCGGCAATCCCGAGGCGCGCCAGCCGCGCACCAAGGACTTCCTGGCCAAGATCCTCCAGCACTGAGCCTGGACATCGCGCAAAGAAAAAGCCCCGCGATGCGGGGCTTTTTCGTGGGCGGGTGAAGTCGATTACTTCTTGCGCGCTGCAATCGCCTTCTCGGCCGTGTTCACCAGATCCGCGCCGATGGTGGTCTTCCACTTGTCATACACCGGGCGCGTGGCCTTGACGAAGGCATCGCGTTCGGCGGGGCTGAGTTCGGTGACCGTGACGCCCAGGCCGTTGAGTTCCTTGACGAGCGGGCGATCGGCTTCGACCAGGCCCTTGCGCGCGATGGCGATCTCTTCCTTGCCGGCGTCGATGGCGGCCTGGCGCACGATCTCGCGGTCGGCCGGCGTCCACGAATTCCAGACGTCGCGGTTGACCACGAAGATCAGCGGATCGGCGATGTAGCCCCACAGCGTCAGGTGCTTCTGCGCCATGGTGTGCAGCTTGGCGGCCTGGTAGAGCGCCAGCGGGTTCTCCTGGCCGTCGACGGCGCCCGAAGCCAGCGCGGGCTGCGCGTCGGCCCAGCTCATCTGCGTGGGGTTGGCACCCAGCGCGCTGAAGGTGTCGAGGAACAGCGGCGAGCCCACCACGCGGATCTTCAGGCCCTTGAGGTCGGCCGGCGACTTGATGGCGTGCTTGGAATTGCTGATCTCGCGGTAGCCGTTCTCGCCCCAGGCCAGCGGCACCACGCCGGCCTTCTCCAGCGTGCCGAACAGCTGCTTGCCGACGTCGCCCTGCGTGAGCGAATCGATGGCGGCGAAGTCGGGCATCAGGAAGGGCAGCGAGAACAGGTTGAGTTCGCGAACCTGGGGCGACCAGTTGATGGTCGAGCCGACGGCCATGTCGATCACGCCCTGGCGCAGCGCGCTGAACTCGCGCGTCTGGTCGCCCTGCACGAGCGAGGTGCCGGGGTAGAGCTTGATGTTGATGCGGCCCTGCGTACGCTCGCGCACCTTCTCGGCCCACAGCTCGCCGCCCTTGCCCCAGGGGAAAGCGGTGCCCAGCACCAGCGACATCTTGTATTCGGATTTGTAGGTCTGCGCGGGCGCGACGGTGGCGGCAGCCAGCGCAATGGCGGCGAGCGCTCCCTTGAGGAAGTGGCGGGTCTTCATGCTTTCAGTCTCCTTCGTTGAAATCGTTCATCAGGGTTTCAGTAGCCCAGTTGTCTCGGCAGCCACAGGGCGAGTTCGGGCCAGGCGATCACCGCCACCATCACCACGAACATCGACACCAGCAGCCAGCCGACCCAACGCACGGTCTCTTCCATGCGCACGCCGGCGATGCGGCACGACACCATCAGGTTCACGGCCAGCGGCGGCGTGAACTGGCCCAGCGCCACCTTGAGCGTGAGGATCACGCCGAACCAGACGGGATCCCATTTGTAGTGGTTGACGATCGGCAGCAGCAGCGGCACGAAGATCAGGAAGATCGACACGCCGTCGAGGAACATGCCCACCGTGATCAGCAGCAGGATCAGCAACGCCAGCACGCCGTACTCGCCCAGCCCGGAGTTCACGATGGCGCGGGTCACCGGATCGATGACGCCCAGTGTCGAGAGCGAATAGGCAAAGATGCCGGCGAGCGCCACCACCAGCAGGATCACCGCCGACAGCTCGCCCGACTCGCGCAGGATCACGAACAGATCGCGCACCTTGATCGTGCGGTAGATCGCCATGCCCACGAAGAGGCCATAGAACACGGCGACCACCGCGGCCTCGGTGGGTGTGAACCAGCCCGCGCGCATGCCACCCAGGATCAGCACCGGCGCGGCCAGGCCCCAGCTGGCTTCGACGAAGCTCTGCAAGAGGGGCGGGCGCGGCAGGCTCGCCTCCAGCGCACCCATGCGGTGGCGGCGCGCCAGCCAGACCGCAGGAATCATCAGCGCCAACCCCGCCAGCACGCCCGGAATCATGCCGGCGGCGAACAGGGCTGGCACCGAGGCCCCCGGCACCAGTACCGAGTACACGATGAACGCGACCGAAGGCGGAATCAGGATGTCGGTGGCTGCCGCCGCTCCGACGATGGACGCCGAGTAGGCCGAGGGATAGCCGGCGCGTGCCATGGCCGCGATCATCACTCCGCCCACGGCTGCCGCGTTGGCCGGGCCCGAGCCCGAGATGCCGCCCAGGAACATCGCCACGCCGATGGCCACCAGCGGCAGCATGCCGGGGCCTCGGCCCACGATGGCCACCGCGAAATTCACAAGCCGCAGCGCCACGCCCGAGCGGTCGAAGATCGAACCCACCAGCACGAACATCGGAATGGCCAGCAGGGGGTACTTGCCCAGGCCGGCATAGAAGTTCTGCGGCACGGCCAGCAGGCCGAACCACTGCGTCTCGGTGTTGGCCAGCGCGATGGCTGCCGCACCCGCCAGGCCGAGCGCCGCGCCGATGGGTACGCCCATCAGCATGGTGATCACGAACAGTGCGAACAGCAGGGTGGCGATCACGGCTGGTCACCTTGCCCGTCAGTCGCGTACGACTGCCGGCTCCGCCGCACGAGCAGGCCCAGCGCGCGCAGCGCAATCGCCATCGACACGATGGGCAGCCAGATCGAATACCACCACTGCGGCACGCCGATGCCGGGTGAGGTTTCGCCGTAGCGGAAGTCGTCCCACGTGACACGCGCCGACAGCACGGCGATCAGCACGAACAACAGCGCCACCATGAGCGCGCCGAACTGCGCCAGCCAGCGCCGGCGCGCCGCCGAGCCGTTCTCTGCGAAGTACTCGATGCGGATGTGCCGATCGCGCGCCACGGCGGCCGAGCCGGCCACCAACGCCAGCAGGATCATCAGGAAGATGGAGAACTCTTCGGTCCAGGCGAACGAGGCATTGGTGAAGTAGCGCACCAGCACGTTGCCGAACGTGATCAGCGCCAGCAGCGCCATGATGATCACGGTGAGCCAGTCCTCGATGGCCAGCGTCACGCGCGTGGCCTCGTCGGCGTTCGGGCCCGGCCGGGTGGGGTCTTCAGGCGTGGGCAGGGGACTGGCGGCGTCCAGCAGCGGGCCGGACTCAGGCGGGGAAGACATGGGGGGGGACGGAACCGGAAAGAAGCCCGGCATCCTAGCCCGACCGTGCCTGCGCGCGCCTCGGGGGTTTCCTTAGGCAGGGCGGCGCGGCGACAGCGTCCCGTCAGCCTCGACCGCCCTTCATGCGGCGGCGGGCCGCTGCGCGCCAGCGCGGTGCGTGCTCAGGCGGTCGCGGCCAGTGCTTCGCCGATCGCGTTCACCACACTGTCGATCTGGGCGCGCGTCATGCCGAAGGGCGGGGCGAACTGCAGCGTGTCGGCGCCGTAGCGCACGTAGAAACCGTTCTTCCAGAGGTGCATCGCGGCCTCAAACGGGCGGCGTGCCGGCTCGCCCGGCACGGCGGCCACCGTGATGCCGGCGGCCAGGCCGTAGTTGCGGATGTCCGTCACGTGCTTCGCACCCTTGAGGCCGTGTACCGCAGCCTCGAAGTGAGGCGCCAGCTCGCGCACCTGATGCGGCGCGTTCTCGGCTTCCAGCAGGTCCAGTGTCGCCAGTCCCGCGGCGCAGGCCACCGGGTGCGCCGAGTAGGTGTAGCCATGGGCGAATTCCACCATGTAGTCGGGTCCGCCGCCGGCCATGAAGGTGTCGTGGATCTCCGACGTGGCCACCACGCCGCCCATCGGGACCACGCCGTTCGTCACCTGCTTGGCGAAGTTGAGCAAGTCGGGCGTCACGCCGAAGGCCTCGGCGCCAGTCCAGGTGCCGCAGCGGCCGAATCCGGTGATCACCTCGTCGAAGATCAGCAGGATGTTGTTCTGCGTGCAGATCTCGCGCAGGCGCTGCAGGTAGCCCACGGGCGGTACCACCACGCCGGCCGAGCCCGAGAACGGCTCCACGATCACGGCCGCGATGTTGGAGGCGTCGTGCAGCGCGATCAGGTCGAGCAGGTGGTCGGCCAGATGCGCGCCCGTGGCCGGCTGGCCGCGCGAGAAGGCGTTTTCAGCGAGCTGGGTATGCGGCAGGTGGTCGGCTTCCACGCCTTGCCCGAACACCTTGCGGTTGCCCACGATGCCGCCCACGCTGATGCCGCCATAGTTGACGCCGTGGTAGCCCTTGGCGCGGCCGATGAAACGCGTCTTGCCGGCCTGGCCCTTGAGGCGCCAGTAGGCGCGCGCCATCTTGAGCGAGGTGTCGGCGGCCTCCGAACCCGAGCCGGTGAAGAACACGTGGTTCAGCCCCGCCGGCATGTGCTGCACGATGCGCTCGGCCAGCTGGAACGAACCCGGATGCCCGAACTGGAATCCCGGCGAGTAGTCGAGCGTGGCGGCCTGCCGTCCCACGGCCTCGGCGATCTCGCGCCGGCCGTGGCCCAGGCCGCAGGTCCACAGGCCCGAGAGCCCGTCGAGGATGCGGCGCCCGCCCGCGTCGATGTAGTGCACGCCCTCGGCACCCGTGATGATGCGCGGGTCGGTCTTGAACTGGCGGTTGCCCGTGAACGGCATCCAGTGCGCGGCGAGCTGGGCGGCCGTCAGGCCGGCGGTGGATCGAAGATCGGTCATGTCCATGAGGCGTCGCCTTGTTCTCGGGTGAACGGGGAAGGCAGATTCTGCTCCGCCGGCGGCGTTCGTCCAAGGGGCCGCCGCAACCCGCAGCGGGCCGGTGAGACAATTCCGGCCCATGTCCTCCACACCCGACTCCCTCACCATCACACGGCCCGACGACTGGCACCTGCACGTGCGGGATGGCGCCGTGCTGGCCGACGTCGTGCCCGCCTCGGCGCGCCAGATGGGCCGCGCGCTGATCATGCCCAACACGCGCCCGCCCGTGACCACGGCCGAGCTGGCGACGGCCTACCGCGATCGCATCCTGGCAGCCATGCCGCCCGACGCCCGCTTCGAGCCGCTGATGTCGCTCTATCTCACCGACCGCCTGCCGCCCGAGGAAATCGCGCGCGCCAAGGCCGCGGGCGTGGTCTCGCTCAAGCTGTATCCGGCGGGCGCCACCACCAACAGCGACGCCGGCGTGACCGACATCCGCAACGCCTATCCCACGCTCGAAGCCATGCAGAAGCATGGCGTGCTGCTGCTGGTGCACGGCGAAGTCACCGACCCCACGGTCGATCTGTTCGACCGCGAGGCCGTCTTCATCGACCGCGTGCTGATCCCGTTGCGCCGCGACTTCCCCGAACTGAAGATCGTGATGGAGCACATCACCACGCGCGAGGGCGCGCACTACGTGGCCCAGGCCGGCCGCCACACCGCCGCCACCATCACCGCGCACCACCTGCTCTACAACCGCAATGCCATCTTCACCGGCGGCATCCGCCCGCACTACTACTGCCTGCCCGTGCTCAAGCGCGAAGAGCACCGCCTGGCGCTGGTGCAGGCGGCGGCCAGCGGATCGGACCGCTTCTTCCTGGGCACCGACAGTGCGCCGCACCCCGCGCACCTGAAGGAGCACGCGCTCGGCTGCGCCGGCTGCTACACCGCGCTCACCGCGCTCGAGCTCTACGCCGAAGCATTCGATCAGGCCGGCGCCCTCGACAAGCTCGAGGGCTTCGCCAGCTTCCACGGCCCCGACTTCTACGGTTTGCCGCGCAACACCGATACCGTCACGCTGCGCCGTGAATCCTGGACCGTGCCCGAGACGGTTCCGTTCGGCAACGCCACGCTCAAGCCCTTGCGGGGGGGGGAAGAGGTGTACTGGCGGGTGGTCGAGGGCGCACGATGAACGCCGTCACCGACAAGCCGCTGCATATCGCTCTGCTCATCGATGCGGACAATGCGCCCGCCGACAAGATCGACGAGATCCTGACCGAGCTTTCGACGCTCGGGGTGATCAATGTGCGGCGGGCCTACGGAAACTGGACGAAGGGCGGACTGAACGGCTGGCAATCCAAGCTGCTCGAATTCGCCATCCGGCCCATGCAGCAGTTCGACTATTCCAAGCGCAAGAACGCCACCGACATGGCGATGACAGTCGATGCGATGGAACTGCTCTACACCGAGCACCCAGATGCCTTCGGCATCGTCTCCTCCGACGCGGATTTCACGCCGCTGGTCATGCATCTGCGCGCCAAGGGCTCGGCGGTTTACGGTTTCGGCGCGCAGCAGACGCCGCAACCTTTCGTCAATGCGTGCTCGCGCTTCCTGTATCTGGAATCGCTGGGTGAGGCGCCCGCGACCGGCTCCAGCGAAGCGAGCGGCGACAGCGTACCCGTCGTTGCCGCGGATGACCTGGCTGCGCCCGGTCTGCCGGCGCGGCCAGCCACCCTGCGGCTGGAGCCGGGCAAGCTGCGGCAGGACACGCGCCTGGTCAATCTGCTGCGTGACGCCGTCAACGCCTCGCGCGACGAGACGGGCTGGGCACTCATTGGCGCTGTCGGAACGCAGATCGCCAACAAGACGCCGTTCGACGCTCGCAACTACGGCTATGCCACGCTCAGCAAGCTGATCATCGCCACCGATCTGTTCGAAGTGCGGGACGAAGGAACGTCCAGGGTGTCCGTGCGTGACAAGCGCAAGAAACCTGCCTGAATCGACCGGGAGGGACATCGACGGGTCTGCGCCCTGGCTGACCGGCTGGCGATGCCCCGCGTCATGGGCGATGGAAGGCTCATCCACGGTCTCGACCTTGCAGGCACTGTGCTCGCCCCCTGCCGGTTTCAGCTTCTGCCCTGCCATCGCCTCCGATGAAGGCTATGAGGCCTTCATCGCGCGCACACGCACCATCCCCACGCGCGACAACCTCCATGACTTTTTCAACGGCCTTGTCTGGCTGCGTTTCCCGCAGGCCAAGTCGCGCATCAACGCGCTGCACGTCGCTGAAATGGCTCATCCCCGTGCGGATGGCCGGCGCGGTCCGGTTCGGGATGCCCTTACCGTGTTCGATGAGAACGGCGCGTTGCTGCACGCACCGCCCGCGTTGTGGGACGCGCTGATCGCACGCCAATGGCAGTACCTGTTCGTCGAACTGCGCCCTTTGTGGTGCAAGGCGCGGCTGGTGCTGTTCGGCCACGCCCTGCTGGAGCAGTTGGCAACGGCGCCGCGCAAGCCGCTCACGGCGCATGTGTTGCGGGCCGACGCGCCGGCCGGCGACGAGCCGCTGGATGGTTGGCTGGCGACTCAGTTGCACGACAGATCACGGTGGGCGGCCAAGCCGTTCACGCCGCTGCCGGTATTGGGTGTACCCGGTTGGTGGCCGGCCAACGACGATCCGTCCTTCTATGAAGATGCGGCCGTGTTCCGGCCTGCGCGCATCGTGTAGGACGCCGCCGCGAAGCGTTCGCCCGGATCGCGAAATCACCGGCGATGCGCCCGTGCATCGTCCTTGGCACGAACTTTTCGCCCTATCATCGCTCCCACTTCACAGCGCCCGCGCAGCGCATCCCCACAACAAGACACGACAGGGCAATCTGCGATGGCAGCGGCTTGAAACCGGGGCGGCCGCCCCCATGTCCGCGCCAGGGTCAACCTCATTCGATCCCACGGAGAATCCATGAAACGCATCGTCCTGTTCGTCATGACCAACCTCGCGGTGGTGGTGGTGCTTGGCATCGTCGCCAGCCTGCTGGGCGTCAACAGATACCTCACCGCCAACGGCCTCAACCTGGGTGCGCTGCTCGGCTTCGCCCTCATCATGGGTTTCGGCGGCGCCTTCATCTCGCTGCTGATCAGCAAGCCCGTGGCCAAGTGGAGCGCGGGGGTGCAGATCATCGAGCAGCCGAAGTCGGCTGACGAGGCCTGGATCGTGGAGACGGTGCGCAAGTTCGCCGACCAGGCCGGCATCGGCATGCCCGAAGTCGGCATCTTCGAAGGCGCGCCCAACGCCTTCGCCACCGGTGCGTTCAAGAATTCGGCACTGGTGGCCATCTCCACCGGCCTGCTGCAGAACATGACGCGCGACGAGGTCGAGGCCGTCATCGGCCACGAGGTGGCGCACATCGCCAACGGCGACATGGTCACCATGACCCTGATCCAGGGCGTGATGAACACCTTCGTCGTGTTCCTCTCGCGCGTGATCGGCTATTTCGTCGACGGCTTCCTGCGCCGCGGCGAGAACAACAACTCCGGCCCCGGCATCGGTTACTGGATCACCACCATCGTGCTCGACATCGTGCTGGGCTTCGTGGCCGCCATGATCGTGGCGTGGTTCTCGCGCCAGCGCGAATTCCGCGCTGACCGCGACTCGGCCCGCCTGATGGGCCGCCGCCAGCCCATGATCAACGCGCTGGCCCGCCTGGGCGGCCTGCCGGCCGGCGAGCTGCCCAAGCAGGTCGAGGCCATGGGCATCACCGGCAGCATCGGCAAGCTGTTCGCCACGCACCCGCCGATCGAGGAACGCATCGCCGCGCTGCAGACGCAACAGCCAGGCTGATCGGCCGGATGCACTGCGAAAGAAAGGCGCCGCAAGGCGCCTTTTTCATGGGCGAGGGTTTTCTTCCAGCGGGATTTTCAGCGCGCCACGAGGCTGAGCGCGACCGCTTCGGCCACGCGCAACCCGTCCACGCCCGCCGACAGAATGCCACCGGCATAGCCCGCGCCTTCACCGGCCGGGAACAGCCCCCGGACGTTGAGGCTCTGGAAGTCGTCGCCCCGCGTGATGCGGATGGGTGACGAGGTACGCGTTTCCACGCCCGTGAGCACGGCATCGTGGCGATCGAAGCCGGGGATCTTCTTGCCGAAGGCGGGAAAGGCCTCGCGCAGGGCGGCGATGGCGGCGGGGGGCAGGGCGCCGTGCAGGTCGCCCAGTTTCACGCCGGGCTTGTAGCTGGGTTGCACTTCGCCGAACTCGGTCGAGGGGCGGCCCGCGATGAAGTCGCCCACCAGTTGGCCGGGAGCTTCGTAGGTGCCGCCGCCCAGCACGAAGGCGTTGGACTCGAGCCGCCGCTGCAACTCGATGCCGGCCAGCGGATGCGGGCGGCCCCAGTCGGCGCGCGGTACGTCGAGATTCGCGTAGTCGCTGGGGTAGTCGGCCGGATCGATGGCGACGACGATGCCGGCATTCGCGTTGCGCTCGTTGCGCGAGTACTGGCTCATGCCGTTGGTGACCACGCGTCCGGGCTCCGAGGTGGCCGCCACCACGGTGCCGCCCGGACACATGCAGAAGCTGTAGACCGAGCGCCCATTGCTCGCGTGATGCACCAGCCGGTACTCGGCCGCGCCCAGCATCGGGTGGCCCGCATGGCGGCCCCAGCGGGCGCGGTCGATCAGGCCTTGCGGATGCTCGGCGCGAAAGCCCACCGAGAACGGCTTGGCCTCGATGTACACGCCGCGCCGGTGCAGCATCTCGAAGGTGTCGCGCGAACTGTGGCCGAGCGCGATGACCATCTGGTCGACGGGCAGTTCGTGGCGGAAGCCGTTGGCGGGGTCTTCCACCGTGAGGCCGCGCAGGTGGCCTTCGTCGATGTGCACGTCGACCACGCGCTGGCTGAAGCGGATCTCGCCACCCAGGCGGCGGATCTCCTCGCGCATGGTCTCGACCACCTTCACCAGCTTGAAGGTACCGATGTGCGGATGAGCGTCGGTCAGGATCTCGGGCGGCGCGCCGGCGGCCACGAATTCGTTCATGACCTTGCGGCCGAGGAAGCGCGGATCCTTGATCTGGCTGTAGAGCTTGCCGTCCGAGAACAGCCCCGCGCCGCCTTCGCCGAACTGCACGTTGGACTCGGGATCGAGTTCGCCGCGACGCCACAGGCCCCAGGTGTCCTGCGTGCGCTCGCGCACGGGCTTGCCGCGTTCCAGCACGATGGGGGCCAGGCCCATCTGAGCCAGCGCGAGTGCCGCGAAGAGGCCGCACGGGCCGAAGCCCACCACCACCGGCCGCAGGCGCGGGCCGGGCCAGCCAGCGGGTGCGTGCACAGGCGGGCGCCAGGCCATGTCGGGCGTGGGCTGCACGTGGGGTGTCTTCGCATGACGGGCCAGCAGGGCAGGCGCCTGCGCCGCATCGGCCAGCACCACGTCGACGATGTACACGGCCAGCAGCTCGGCCTTGCGTGCGTCGAAACTGCGCTTGTAGATGTCGATGCGCGCGATGTCCTCGCGCGCGATGCCCAGGATGCGGGCCGCCGCGCCGGCGAGGGCGGGCAGGGGAGACTCGGCTTCGCCGAGCGTGAGCTTGATTTCGGAGAGGCGGATCATGGTTCGGAGCCCGTGTCGATCGGGCGAGCCGTGGATTATCGCGGGCCGAGCTCAGGCCGTCGGGAGAAAGCCCTCGATCGAGAGGTAGCGCTCGCCCGTGTCGTAGTTGAAGCCCAGCACCCTGGCGCCGGCCGGCAGCTCGGGCAGCTTCTGGGCGATGGCCGCCAGCGTGGCGCCCGATGAGATGCCCACGAGCAGGCCTTCCTCACGCGCGGCACGGCGCGCCATCTCGCGGGCCGGCTCGGCATCGACCTGGATCACGCCGTCGAGCAGCGCGGTGTCGAGGTTCTTCGGCACGAAGCCCGCGCCGATGCCCTGGATGGGGTGGGGCGCGGGGGCGCCGCCCGAGATCACGGGCGAAGCCACGGGCTCGACGGCGAACACCTTGAGCTGGGGCCACCTGGCCTTGAGCACGCGCGCGCAGCCCGTGATGTGGCCGCCCGTGCCCACGCCGGTGATCAGCGCGTCAAGGCCGTCGGGGAAGTCGGCCAGGATTTCCTGCGCCGTGGTGCGCACGTGGACGTCGATGTTGGCCGCGTTCTCGAACTGCTGCGGCATCCAGGCGCCGGGCGTCTGCGCCACGAGTTCCTCGGCGCGGGCGATGGCGCCCTTCATGCCTTTTTCCTTGGGCGTGAGGTCGAAGGTGGCGCCGTAGGCCAGCATCAGCCGGCGGCGTTCGAGCGACATGCTCTCGGGCATCACCAGCACCAGCTTGTAGCCCTTGACGGCGGCCACCATGGCCAGGCCGATGCCGGTGTTGCCCGAGGTGGGCTCGATGATGGTTCCACCCGGCTTGAGCCGGCCCGACTTCTCCGCGTCTTCCACCATCGCCAGCGCGATGCGGTCCTTGATCGAGCCGCCCGGGTTGGAGCGCTCGGATTTCACCCACACCGATGCGTTGCCGAAAAGGCGCTGGATGCGGATGTGCGGCGTGTTGCCGATGGTCTGGAGGATGGTGTCGGCCTTCATGTCTGTGCTCCTTGGGTGTTCGGGATGGATGCCGGACGCGGCAGCAGGCGGGGTCCGGGCGCGCCTGTCATTCTGGCGCACCCGGCGCTTGCCTGTCGTGATCGCCGATAATCGCCGCGTGAAGTCCGCCAGGCCGTCGCTGGTGCATGTCCCGAAAGGGCGCACTGGAGGAACGTCCGGACTGCGAAGGACAGCGTAGCAGCTAACGGCTGCCCACCGTGAGGTGAGGATCAGAGCAACAGAGACGAGTCGGGGTGGTGGTCCGCAAGGGCCGCTGCTCCGGGTGAAACGGGCAATCTCTACGCGCAGCAATACCAAGTAGGCCAGCGTTGATGTGGTTCCGCAGAGCTGGCGGGTAGGTAGCACCGAGCCGTGTGGGCGACCCACGGCCCAGAGGAATGACGGTCACGCCACGGGCAACCGCGGCGCACAGAATCCGGCGTAACGGTGGGCTTCACACTTTTTTCTTGATCCGGCTTTTTTCTCGCGCGGAGTTTGCGCCTGGACACGGCACGCGGGGTACGCCCCTCCGCGAATGTCCCCCGGCCTTCGGCCTCCTCCTTTATTTCGCTGCGGAGCGCACCCCACGCGCCGTGTCGGGGAGCGTTCGTCGTGCGCTTCCGTTCGCGCTACACAACATAGCGGTCCGGTGACGATGGTGCCCGGCGCAGCGAAATCAAGGAGGAGCCGGCCGCAGGCCGGCGGGGGACATTCGCGGAGGCGGGCTCCGTCGGCGCCGGACCGCGGCCCGAAGCTATGCCGAACGCCGCGAAGACGAGAGCTTCAGAATCTTTCCCGCGGCTGCAAATACCGCCACTGCCCCACCGGCAACGCCGCCATCGGCACGCGTCCCAGCCGAATGCGCCGCAGCCCCAGCAGCTCGATTCCTACCGCATGGCACATGGCCGGCACCTGCGCTGGCGCGATGCCCTTGAGTGCGAATCGCAGCCGGTTCTCGCTCTGCCAGCTCACCTTGGCAGGCGGCAGTTCGCGGCCGCGCAGCACCAGGCCGTGGTTGAGCAGCGCCAGGCCTTCGGGCGACAGCTCGCCACGCACATCGACGATGCATTCCTGCTCGATGAAGGCCGCGTCTTCTTCCAGCCGGCGCGCAATGCGGTTGTCCTGCGTGAACACCACCAGGCCGCTGCCGCGCGGCGGCAGCGGTGCGGCGCAATACAGGTTGCGGAAATGGCGGCGCAGCGGCGCCAGGCGCATCGGGTCGCCGGGCCAGCGCGTGTCGATCGACAGCGGCACGTCTTCCAACGGCACGCCCGCAGGCTTGTGCAACACCAGCGTCACGGGCGGTTGCGGCAGCAGCGTGGCGTCGGGCGCGAGCGCTACGGTCTCCTCGCGGACGCGGAAGGCCGGCTCGTCGATCACCTGGCCGTCCACGAGGACATAGCCCCCCTCGATGTAACGCTCGGCCTCGCTGCGTGAGCAGCGCGCCAGAGCGGCCACACGCTTGGCCAGCCGTTCGCCGCCGGTGTCGTCGGCCGGTTCAGTCGTCATTGAAGGCGCCTTGTGATTCGATGCGCTGCACATGCGCGGCCAGCGAGCGCGCGGCCACGGGCCAGAGGCGCTCGGGCACGTCGTCGTAGGCCAGGCGGACCCAGTCGTCCAGCGTGCCGCCTGGCAGCTGGCGCATGGCCGCGGCCACCTTGGCTTCGCGCTTGAGCCGGTGCGCTTTCAGCTGGGCGATGGCTGCACGCGCCTCGGCGATGACGTAGCCGTGCGCTGGCAGGATGAAGTCCAGGCCGTGGCTCGTGCAGGCGGCGTCGAGCTTGTCCAGCGACTCCAGGTAGTCGGTCATGTCGCCGTCGGGCGGATTGATGACCGTGGTGCTGCCGTTGAGGATGTGGTCGCCCGAGAACAGCAGGCCGTCTTCCAGCAGCGCCAGGCACACGTGGTTGGCCGCGTGGCCGGGCGTGTGGATGGCCTGCAGCGTGTGCGTGCGGCCACCGCCTTCGAGCACCAGCGTCTCGCCATCGGCCAGCACGCGCTCCGGCGTGAAGCGGCTGTCGGCACGCGCCGTGGGCGCCGAGGGCAGGCCGACGATGGGCGGCCGCGTGCGGCACAGCGCCTGCAGCGGCGCGGCGCCCGGCGAATGGTCGGGGTGCGAATGCGTGCAGACGATCCAGCGGATGTCGCCGCCGGCCGCGCGCCAGAGGCGGTCGAGATGCGCGTCGTCGTGCGGGCCAGGGTCGATGGCGATGTAGCCGGTGTCGGGGTCGCCCACCAGGTAGCTGTTGGTGCCCGGGCCGGTCATGAAGCCAGGGTTGCCGGACGTGAGGCGCATCACGTTGCGCAGCAGCGGCACGGGGCGCTCGTGCTGCCAGTCCAGCGCATGCACGATCTGGCCGTCGGGGCAGACCATGGCCAGCTCGCCGAAGGGCAGCTCGTGCTCCATGCAGCGCGCCTCGGCGCCCGCCAGCAGGCCGGCGCGCGGGCAGCTCGACCACAGCGGCGTCTCGCCCGCGCAGGCGGCCAGGGCAGCGTCCACGCTGTCGAAGGCGGTCAGCCGCTCCAGAGTGCGGATGGTCGGGAAGATCATCAGGAAGCTGCCGGCCGCGTGGCGCGCCAGTGCGTCGGCCGGGCGTACCCACACGGGCTCGAACTGCTCGGCCTCGTCGGCCACGGGCTCCTGGCCCTCGGGCATGCGGGCGATCAGGAAGGCGACGTCGAAGCGGCGCGACAGATCGCGGTCGGTGGTCCAGCGCGCCAGCACGCGCACCTCGTCGGCGGCCAGCACCAGGCCGCGCGCGGCGCACTGCGCGGCGAAGCTGTCGCCCTCGGGGGGCTGGCGATCGATCGCCGCGATGTCGGCGGCATCGGCCGCGCGCCCGTCAGGGTGGCGCGCCAGCAGCACGCCGAGCTCTTCGAAACTTTCGCGGATGGCGGCGATGGCCTGCGTGAGCGCATCACCCGTCTGCATGGGCCGGTGCGCCGCCAGCGCATGCGACTGCCCGTCGGCCGGATCGATCACGCCACCCGGGAACACGTAGGCGCCGGGCGCGAAGCTGGCGCGGTCGGAGCGGCGCGTCATCAGCACCTCGAGGCCGGTGGCGCCCTCGCGCAGCAGCAGCACGGTGGCGGCGGCGCGAAGCGGTGCGGGTTCGCGGGCCGGATGGAGTTGTTGTGTGGGGCGGACCATGGCGGCCATTATCGGCAGGCCGCCCAGTTCCCCCGGCCGGTCAGCGCTGGCTGCGCGGGATGCTCCAGGCGAACCAGCGCCTTTCGATCCAGTCGATCAGCTGGTAGAGCAGCAGGCTCAGCACCACGAGGACACCGAGGGCGACGAAGGATTGCGGCATGCGCAACATCGAGGTCGAGAACAGGATCAGGTAGCCCAGCCCGTCTTCCGAGGTCACGAACTCGCCCACCACCGCGCCGATCACGGCCAGCGTGATGCAGACCTTGAGCGCGCTGAAGATGTGCGGCACGGCGAACGGCATGCGCACCAGCCAGAGCTCGCGCTGCCTGGGCGCACGCAGCGATCGTGAGAGCTCGACGATCTCCTCTGGCGTGGAGCGCAGCCCCGTCACCAGCGAGATCACCAGCGGGAAGAATGTGATCAGGCAGGTAATGACCACGCGCGGCAACGCACCTGCGCCCAGCGCCACCACGATGATCGGCGCCACGGCGACGATGGGTGTCGAATGAATCACCACCAGCAGCGGCACCAGCGTCCGCGAGAGCAGGCGCGAGTGGGTGATCATGATGGCCACAGGCACGCTGACCACGATGGCGGCCACGAAACCCGCTGCCACCACCTGCACCGTCGCCATGAAATGGCGCAGCAACTGCGCGCCTGTGAAGCTTTGCACCGCCTGAACGATGGCGCTGGGCGTGGGCAGCACGAACGATGGAACGGAAAGCGCACGGCAGCCGATCTCCCACGAGGCGAGCAACAGCAATGCGGCCAGCAGCGGAGCGTTGCGGTCGGCGAGATGGCGGAGTCGGGCGGCGTTCATGCGGCGTGGGCGGGCTTGCGCGAGAAGACGCGTTCCCGGATGGCGTTAGCCATCTCGTTGAAGCGCGGGTCGATCAATGTGTCGAGAGAACGGGGTCGGGGAAACGGCACGTCGATGACTTCGTCGATGCTGCCCGGCCGGGCCCGCATGACGACGATGCGGTCGGACAGCAACAGGGCTTCGGGGATCGAGTGGGTGACGAACACCACGGTCTTGGGCCGGTTGTCCAGGATGCGCAGCAATTCCAGGCTCATCTCGTCGCGGGTGAGCGCGTCGAGCGCCGAGAACGGCTCGTCCATCAGCAGGATGTCGGGATCGTGCAGCAGCGACCGTGCGATGGCCACGCGCTGCTGCATGCCGCCCGACAGCTCGTCGGGCAGCTTGCGCTCGAAGTCGGCCAGGCCGACGGCCGCGACCAGTTCGCGTGCGCGCTGGCGCGTCGCGGCATCGACGCGCCCCTCCTTGAGCCGGGCCGGGAACGCCACGTTGTCCACGACATCGAGCCATGGCAGCAGCGTGGGCCGCTGGAAGACGATGCCGATCTCGTCGCGCGGCTCCGTCACCGGGTGCCGGTAGATCGACACCAGTCCCTCGCTGGCGGGCACCAGTCCGGCGATGAGTCGCAGCAATGTGGATTTGCCGCAGCCCGAAGGGCCGATCAGCGCGACGAACTCGTGGCGCCCGACGTCCAGGTCGATGCCCGACAGCGCGCGCACTTCGCCGCCATCACTGGCAGAGAACACCTTGCCGACGCGTTCGAGCGAGATCACGGGCTGTGTCATGTGCTTGCGGTCCGCAGTGGTCACCGCGCGGCCACGCGATGGACGACGCTCATGGGCTGGAGCTTGCCTTCGGGCAGGTTCTCCGACTTGGCGACCCACTTCCAGCTCTCCTGCACGAGCGCGGGCGTGAACTCGCCGGCGCCATCGCGCTGGCTGGTGGCGTTGCGGATCAGCGGCATGGCCAGGCGGAACTGGGCCGTTGCCACCTTCTCGTCGATTTCAGGGGCAGCCTTCTTGACGGCGGCGCCGGCGGCGTCCGGATTGGCCAGCGCATGGTCCACCGACTTGCGGAACGCCTTGAGGAAGCGGCGCAGCACGTCTGGCCGCTGCGAAATCAATCGGTCGGAGGCGACCACCACCGTGCCGTAGCTCTGCAGGCCGAAGGCCGACCATGGCAGCACATGCATCTGCTTGCCCTGTTCGCGCAGCATGGATTCGACCAGCGACGATTGCGTGCGGAAGGCCGAGATCGCATCGACGCGGCCGGCGGCCAGCATGGAGGCGAGCACGTTCGCGTCGACCGTCTGCAGCTGCACGTCGGACAGCTTCATGCCGTTGGTCTCGAACACCAGTGGCATCAGCACGCGCGAGCTCGACAGCGCCGTGGCGCCCAGCTTGCGGCCGGTCATGTCCTTGATCGTGGAGATGCCGTTGCCCTGCACGGTGAGGAAGGAATCCGGCAGTTCGGTGAAGTACGAGTACACCGCCTTGACCGGGATCGCGTTCTGCGCCGCCGCCGACAGCAGTGCGCTGAAGCCCGCGCTGCCCACGTCCGCAGCGCCCGTGGCGATCTTGGTCAGAGCGTCTGCGGAGCCGCGGCCCGTCTGGATCACGACCTCCAGTCCCTCTTCGGCGTAGAAGCCCTGCGCGGCACCGACATAGAAGGCGGCCTTGTCGCCAGAGGGCAGCCAGTCGAGCTGCGCCACCAGCCGGTCGGCGGCCAGCACGCTGGTGCCGGCAGCGGCCAGTGCGACGGCGGCCAATGCGCCGAACACCCCGCGCATGGCGCGCCCGGGCAGGGAGATGGAGGGGGAAGGGAACAACATGGCAACTCCTGGGTTCGTGGGGAAGGCGGTGAGAGGGGCGCTCGGGCGTCAGGCCGCAGCCAGGGGGCGTTCGCCCTTGACCGACAGGCGCCAGATCAGCCGGCGATCGCGTTGCTTGTCGTAGGGCGTGGCCCGGTGCATGGTGTGCCGGTTGTCCCAGACCACGAGATCGCCGGGTTTCCAGCTGTGGCGGTACTGGAAGCGCTCGGCCGTGCACAGCTCGAACAGCTCGGCCGCGAGCGCGCGCCCCTCGTCGTCGGGCACGCCGATCATGCGGATCAGCGTTTGTCCGCCCAGGTACAGGCCCAGGGCGTCGTCCACGGGATGGCGGCGCACCAGTGGATGGACCACTTCGGGCACGCGCTGGCGCTGGCGTTCGGTGAGGGTGGGCACCTGGCCCTCGAATTCGGGCTTGCGGGCACGGTCGGTGATCATCTGCTCGAACGAATGCAGCGTCTGCACGTCGAGCAGTCGTTCCT
>JAGOCV010000275.1 GCA_017998575.1 Burkholderiaceae bacterium | reverse complement strand
CAGCGTGGTCCACTGCCGCATGATTTCGGCGTAGGGGCGCGGGTCGGCGATCTCGTCCACGGCCACGCCGGCGCGCTCGTCGGTGGTGGTGTTGCGGATGCAGTTGCCGCTGGTCTGGATGCCGTGCATGTCGACGCTGGCCAGCAGGTCCATCACGTCGGCGCTTTTGCTGAGCGGAATCCAGTTGAACTGCACGTTGGTGCGCGTGGTGAAGTGCGCGTAGTGCGTGGGCAGGTAGGTGGTGCCCATGGCGCCCTGGGTGGCCAGGGCCTGCTGGTAGATCTCGGCTTCGGGCTGGTCGTATTCGCGGGCGATCTTCGCCAGCACGCGGATCTGGCGGCTGGCGATCTCGCCGTAGGGCACGGCCACGCGCAGCATGGGCGCGTAGCGCTGCACGTACCAGCCGTTCTGCAGGCGCAGCGGACGGAACTCGTCTTCGGAGAGGCGGCCGTCGGTCCAGCGTTCGAGCTGGTCGCGGTACTGGTCGGCGCGGGCGCGGACGAACTGTCGGTCGAATTCGGTGTATTGGTACATCGTGAGTCGCGGTGGGGCGCGGCAGGCAGGCGCCGGGGCGTGCGCAGGCGCGCAGGATAGGGCGCACTGTAGGCACGCCCGGCCCCGAAACCAACTATTTTAATTTTTGCCGCTTATGCTGAAAACCCCATAAGCCAAGGCGCATGCGGCCTTGCGGGGTTTTGAAGTGTATGGCCAACCTGCGCGCGGGGCCGCCAAGGTCCTCCGTTGACAGGAGGCTGCTAACATTTGTTGACAGTGCGGCCGTGCAACGCGGCTGCTGATTTGGGGGTTCCAGTTGTATTCGAACGCATGAGCCAGCAGCGCATATTCGTCAAGGTCACCGGATTCAGCGATGTGGAGCGGCACGCGCTCAACACCGTGTTCCGGCTGTCGGAAGGGCGCGAAGTCGTCTACGCCCTGTGGACACCCGGCGCGCCGGACGAACCGCGCGTGGCCCTGGTCGATGGCCAGAGCTACGAGGCCGGCGTGGAGCTCACCGCCACCGGGGCCGCCGCCGGCCCGCGCCTCATCTGGGTGGGTGCCATCGCGCCCGCGCATGCCTGGCTCACCTTCGAGCGGCCCATGCGCTGGTCCGACGTGGTGCGAGCCATGGACGAAGCCTTCATGCCGCCGCCGCCGCTGGATCTGGACCTGGACGCGCCGCCGGAACTCGATCTCGACCTGTCCGTGTTCGACGTGGCCAAGCCCGCCGGCGATCAGCGTCGCGCGCTCGTCATCGCGGTGGACATGGAACTGCGCCTGTACCTGCGCGCCAAGCTGGCCGCCGTGGGCCTCACGCGGCTGCAGGAAGCCACCAGCGCCAGCGACGCGATGGAGTTCGGCCAGACGGACAAGTTCGACCTGATCCTGCTGGACCTCGATCTCACCGGCGCAGACGACTGGCAGCTCTACCGGGGCGTGCGCCTGCTGCAGCCCGAGGCGTCCATCGTGGTGCTCACGCGCCAGCGCGGGCTGGGCACGCGGGTGAAGGCCTGGTGGCTGGGCGCCACGGCCTGCCTGCGCAAGCCGCTGTCGCCCACGGCACTGCAGGAGGCGATCATGCGGGTGCCGAAGTCTCGCCGCCAGGCCGTGCCGCCGCCGGATCCGCAATGAAGCGCGCGGGCGCCAGCGCCCGCGCCAGCCGCTCCTCCACCGGCCACGGATCGCCGTCGATCTGGCTGGCCAGCAGTTCCGCGCACACCGCCGTCAGGCTGAGCCCCCGCGAGCCCAGCGCGGCCAGCATATGCAGGCCGGGGCGACCCGGCACCGGCCCCACCAGCGGCAGCCGGTCGGGCGAGGCGCAGCGCACCTGCACCCAGGCTCGCGCCGTGGCCGGATCGAAATCGCCTTCCACCTGACGCGCGAGCGCTGGCGCCAGCTGGCAGAGCTTGTCGAGATTGCCCGCATGCGCGGTGCTGCTGGCCTCGGGCGTGGCCTCGCCGCGCTCGAAACTCGCGCCCACCAGCCAGGGCCACGGCGATTCGGCGTTCAGCGCCGCGATGAAATGGCCGTGGCCGCTGAGCGCATGCGCCGGAACGTCGGCCGCCGGCAATGCAGTGCGGCCCAGCGTGATCTGGCCGCGCACCGCACGCAGCACGCCTGCCGTGGCTGCATCGCCCGGCGTGGCGAGCGGTGTAGCGAGGGGCAGGCTCGCGAGCGCGGTGGCGACGATGGCCACGGGCGCCTGCGCGATCACCTCGCCCTGAGCGTCGAGCGCGGCCCAGCCGTCGCCCTGGCGCGCGAGCGACGCCGCCGCGCGCCCCCAGCAGGGCGTGACGCCGGGCGCGTCCAGCCAGTGGCGCACCAGCGCGCCGCCCTCGATGGCCAGGCCCTGGGGGAAGAAGCGCGCGGGCTGGCCGGGGCGCGCCTCGCGCAGCTCGAACAGGCGGTCGGCCAGGCCCAGTTCGCCCCAGGCGGCGGGCGCGCGCGCCCGGTGTGCGTCGTCCACCTGCTGCAGCACGCCGGCCTCGCGCCAGTGGCGCGCGGGCAGGCCGTCCTGGCCGATCCAGTCGCGCAGCAGCGCGGCACCAGCGCGCGTGAGGCGCGACATGGGCGCGTCGTCGGGCGACACGTGCGGCACCATGAGCCCGGCCGGCAGGCCCGACGCGCCCGCCGCCGGGCCCGTGGCATCGACGACGGTGACGCGCCATCCACGTGCCCGCAGCGCGCGCGTGGTGGCCGCGCCCGCGAGGCCGGCACCGATGACCAGGGCGTGGGGCTCGCCGGGCGGGCGCTCCTGCGCCGGGTGCACGGGCCAGCCCACGGGGCGTGCCCAGGCCGGCGCATAGCGCGCGCGCAACGCATCGCGCTTGGGCGGCAGGCCGGGTGCGCGTTCGACCACGAAGCCGGCCTGTGCCAGGCCATGCCGCACGGCGGCGGCGATCGTCCAGCTGGCCGCGGTGCCGCCCTCGCGCATCAGCCGTGCCACGCTCTTGAGCAGCGCGGGCGACCACATGTCGGGGTTGCGCGCGGGCGAGAAGCCGTCGAGGTACACCGCATCCGCCGACAGGTGCAGCTCGCGCAGCAGCGCGGGCGCGTGGCCGATGGCCAGCGTGAGCACCAGCACGCCGGCCTGCGGACCGTCGGCGTGCACGAATTCAATGCGGTGCAGGCCGGGCAGCGGGAGCGGGTGGCGCGCGATCAGTTGCTGCGCCAGCGGCACCAGCGGCGCCTGTTCGGGCGCCGCGGCCACAGCCCGTGCGATGTCGTCAGGCGATACGGGATGCGCCTCGATGGCCACGTAGTCCAGCCGCGCGCAGCGCGCCGGGTCGTCGTGCCAGGCCTGCCAGGTGGCCAGGAAGTTGAGACCCAGGCCGAAGCCGGTTTCCAGCACGGTGAACCGCGTGCGCGCCTGCCAGCGGCCCGGCAGGCCGTTGCCGTGCAGGAAGACGTGGCGCGCCTGCGCCAGCGCGCCGGCTTCGGAGGTGTAGAAGTCGCCGTAGCGCGGCGACGAGGCGCGTGCGTCGGCAGACCAGTGCACCGGTCCCGCCGGGCCGGTGGGATCGCGGGTGCTCATGGGGGGGGCGGAGGGAAGACGGTGTGAACGCCGGGGGATCTGCCGGGCGATGCGCCCGGCCCGCGCGTTCAGCCGGCCGTGCCGGGCGTGGGCGGCACGAAGCCGGCGGCCTGGTCGGCGCCGCCTTCGAAGAAGTGCTTTTCCATCTGGCGGCGCAGGTATTCGCGGGCGCGCTGATCGGCCAGATTCAGGCGGTTTTCATTGACCAGCATGGTCTGCTGCTTCATCCAGGCGGCCCAGGCTTCCTTGCTCACGCTGTCGTACAGGCGCTTGCCCAGCTCACCGGGGTAGGGGGGGAAGTCGAGTCCTTCGGCTTCCTTGCCGAGCTTGATGCATTGGACGGTGCGCGCCATGGGGTGTGCCTCTTGTGTGCGGGGGTGGGGAATCGGGGTTGAGATGTTTTGGATATATCGAACTGAAATCTTATTGGTTCCAGTTCGGTGGGGCGGTTCGCAGAATCCATCCCATCCACTCAACCCGAGAGATTCTCAAATGACTGTTCGTCGCGACTTTATCAAGATTCCCGTGGCCGCCGCCCTGCTGGGGGCTCTGGCGTTCCCTGCATTCGCGCAGCAGAAGGTCGAGCTGCTCAACGTGTCGTACGACCCGACGCGCGAACTCTACGTCGAGTTCAACCAGGCCTTCATCAAGGCCTACAAGGCCAGGACGGGTGTGGACGTGACGATCAAGCAGAGCCATGGCGGCTCGGGCAAGCAGGCCCGCTCGATCATCGACGGCCTGGAAGCCGACGTGGCCACGCTGGCGCTGGCCGGCGACACCGACGCGCTGGTCAAGAACGGCAACTGGCTGGCCGCCGACTGGCAGAAGAAGCTGCCGCACAACGCGTCGCCCTACACCTCGACCATCGTGTTCGCCGTGCGCCAGGGCAACCCCAAGGGCATCAAGGACTGGGACGACCTGATCAAGCCCGGTGTCTCCGTCATCACGCCCAACCCCAAGACGTCGGGCGGCGCCCGCTGGAACTATCTGGCCGCCTGGGAATTCGCCAAGCGCAAGTACGGCAGCGATGCCAAGGCCAAGGAATTCGTGGCCAAGCTCTACGGCAATGTGCCGATCCTGGACACCGGCGCGCGCGGCTCCACCATTACTTTCGCGCAGCGTGCGCAGGGCGACGTGCTGCTGGCCTGGGAGAACGAGGCCTTCCTGCTGGAAAAGGAATTCGGCGCCAAGTTCGACATCGTCGCGCCCTCGCTCTCGATCCTGGCCGAGCCCGCCGTGGCCGTGGTCGACAAGGTGGTCGACAAGAAGGGCACGCGTGCCGTCACGCAGGCTTACCTCGAATACCTCTATTCCGAAGAAGGCCAGGACATCGCGGGCAAGAACTTCTACCGCCCGGCCGTGAGCAAGAAGGCCATCGACAAGTACGCCAGGCAGTTCGCCAAGGTGAACCTGTTCACCATCGACCAGGCGTTCGGCGGCTGGGCCAAGGCCGACAAGGAACACTTCGCCGACGGTGGCAGCTTCGACCAGATCTACACGCGCAAGTGAAGGCCGGCCCCATGACTGCGCCTGCCCTCTCTTCGCCTCCGCCTGAAGGTCCAAGGTTGTCGTCGCGGGCCCGGATCGTGATCGCGGCCACGGCGCGCGCATGGGGGCTCGCCGCAAGACCCTGCCCGGGCGTGCCGCAGTTGTCGCCGCTGGCGGTTGCTTTCGCGTTCTGAGCGCCCGGCGCGCGCGATGCCCGCGTTTATTCCGGCTCGTGCTTTCCTCAGAATTTCTTGTTGTTTAAACATCTAACGATTTGGCCGTAGCATCGCGGGCTTTCGTCTCGGAAGCCCGGCTCACACGGCCGGGCCCTGTTTTCATGATCGAACTCAAGGGCATCGCGCTCACCTACCGGGGCCAGCGCGGCCCGGTGGAAGCGCTCAAGGGCATCGACCTGCGC
>JAGOCV010000025.1 GCA_017998575.1 Burkholderiaceae bacterium | reverse complement strand
GAGCAGATCCGCGTGACGCGCGTCGTCGCGGCCGTGGACTGCGGCTGCATCGTCAACCCCGACGGGCTGCTCAACCAGTGCGAGGGCGGCGTCATCCAGGCGGTCAGCTGGGCGCTCAAGGAGCAGGTCCGCTTCGACGGCACCGGCATCACCAGCCTGAACTGGGAGGACTATCCGATCCTGCGGTTCAGCGAGGTTCCCGCGATCGACATCGAACTCATCGACCGGCCCGGCGAGCCCTCGGTCGGTGCCGGGGAAGGGATGACCGGTCCCACTGGCGCTGCCATCAGCAATGCCATCTTCAACGCGATGGGCGTGCGCGTGCGCGACCTGCCGCTGACCTTCGAGCGCATCGTCGCTGCCATGTAGCGCCCCTTTTTCCAACCAGAACCAGAGACAAGACCATGAACCCGATCACCACCCGCGACTTCCTCAAGCTGGCCCTCTCGATGACGGCTCTGGCCGGCACCGGCTCCGCGGCCCTGGCCCAGGAGGCCCGCCCGATCCAGCTCTACATTCCGTTCCCGCCAGGCGGCGTGGTCGATCTGGTGGGCCGCGCCTTCGCGCGGCCGCTGGGCGAGTCGCTCGACCAGCCCATCGTGCTGGTCAACCGCGGCGGCGCCGGTGGCGCCATCGGCATGGCACAGGCCGCGCGCGCCGAGCCCAACGGGCTGACGGCACTGGCCACGCATTCGGCCATCCTGTCGCTGCCCCGCTCCGAGGCGCTGTTCGGCCGCCAGACCGGCTTCAGCCTGGAGTCATTCGAGCCGATCGCCCTGCTCTCGGCCGATCACACGGTGCTGGTCGTGCACAGCAGCGCGCCGTGGAAGACCTTCGATGAATTCCTGCAGGACGCGCGGCGCCGGCCCGACGAGATCACGTATGCGTCGTCGGGCGCCTACGGCGCGCTGCAGTTGCCGATCGAGATGCTGAGTGCGGCGGCGGGCATCCGGCTGCGCCACATTCCCTTCGCCGGGGGCGGCCCCGCCATCAATGCGGTGCTGGGCAAGACCGTCGATCTGACCGTCGGCTCGCCGGGCACCATCGCGCCTTACATCAAGGCAGGCACCATGCGCGCGCTGGTCTCCACCGGGGCCAGGCGGCCCACCAGCCTGCCTGCCATCCCCACCGCGATCGAACTCGGACTGAAGGACGTGGAAGCCTACCTGTGGGTGGGCCTGTCCCTGCCCAAGGGCACGCCGCGCCCCGTCGTGGACAGGATGAAGGCGGCGGCCAGCCGCGCCTCGCGCGACGAGGCCTACCTCAAGTCGCTCACGGCCGTCGGCTCCGAGATCGATTTCCGCGAAGCCGCGGCGTTCCAGAAGTTCCTGGCCGAAGACGACGCCCGCACGGCCGCAGCCATCCAGCGCATCGGCAAGGTGGAATGAGCCGCGGCCCGGCACCGGCATGAACGGGCGGCGCAGTCCACCGTGATGGCCTGCCGCCGGATCACGCTGGATCGGCCGCAGCCGTGGCCCTCACCCACCGGGGCGGGTGTCGAGCTTCTTGAACACGGCTTGCCCCGTGGCGATGCATGCGCCGTGCGCATCCAGGATTTCGGCGCTGCAGAACACCATCGATTTCCCGCCGCGCGTCACGCGCCCGTGCGCGACCACGGGTCCACGCATGGCGCCGAGGAACGACACGTTCTGGTTCACCGTCACGATCGGGCCGGGACGGCCCGGCCAGCTGAAGGCGGCATAGCCCATGACGATGTCCAGCATCGTGCACAGCACGCCGCCATGGGCGATGCCGATACCGTTGGCATGCCGCTCGGGATCGAAATCCAGCCGCGCGCTCGCCACCCCGTCGGCCACGTCCAGTGGCCCAAGGCCGATGGTGCGCAGGAACGGCGCGCCCTGCGGCGCGGGCTCAGGCTTCGCCACGCTCGACCACGAAGCTCACCACGGTGGCGCAGGAACCACCGATGTTGAGCGTCTGCATGCGCCGTGCGCCCTCGATCTGCATCTCGCCGGCCTGGCCGCTCACCTGCCGGGCGCTGTCGAGCAGCATGCGCGCGCCGGTCGCTCCCACGGGGTGACCACAACCGATCAGGCCGCCGCTCATGTTGACGGGGCAGGCACCGCCGCGCTCGATGGTGCCGTCCTCCACCGCGCGCCAGCTTTGCCCGGGCGGTGTCAGCCCCAGGTGGTCGATCGCCATGTACTCGGTGGTGGAAAAGCAGTCGTGCGTCTCGATGCCGTCCATGTCGGCCACGCCGGCCACGCCCGCGCGGCGCCAGGCGTCTTCGAGCGTCTGGCGCACATGCGGGAACACGTAGTCCTGCCCGGCGCTGCGCTCGATCTTGTCCAGCAGGCGCAGGCCCGCGTTGCGGTGCCCCCAGCCGCTGATGCGCGGCAGGCCGGCTACGTCGAGCCCATGCTCGCGCGCGAAGCGCGGCGACGCCAGCACGACGGCGCAGGCGCCATCGGTGACCTGTCCGCAGTCCTGGCGGCGGGTGCCCGGCTCGATGACGGGGTTGGCCTCGTCGTCGTCGGTGAAGCTGCGCTCGTCGAACTGCCACCTGCGCGTCTGTGCCAGCGGGTTGCGGCGCGCGCTCGCGTAGTTGAGTTCGGCGATGCGGTTGAGGTGGCGCCTGTCCAGCCCCCAGCGGCGTTCGTACTCGCCCGCCAGCAGGCCGAAGGCGGCCGGCCACATGTAGCGGCATTCGATGTCTTCGCGCCCCTGCCAGGCCGCCGCGTTCTGGTTGCGCGATGCCTGGTCGCCGGGCAGGTTCTTGAACTCCTCCACGCCCAGCACCAGCACGCAGTCGTAGCGGCCGGCCTCGATCTCGGCCATGGCGGACAACACGCCCAGCGACGACGACGCGCAGGCGCCCTCGTGCCGCATGGCGGGCACGCCCCACAGTTCGGGCACCACCTGCGCAACCATCGAGCCCAGGTGCGCCTGCTGGCGCTGCAGCTCGCCGAACGCGTTGCCGACGTGGATGCTCTGGATCGCCTGCGCGGCGAGGCCCGACGCTTCCAGCGCGCCCAGGGTCGCCTCGCGCACCATGTCGGAGATGTCCAGCCCTTCGCGCGACCAGGCGCGCGCGAAGTCGCTCTGGTAGCCGCCGAGGATCAGCGTATGCGCCGGCGTCGTCATTGCACCGGCTCCAGTGCCGGCGCAGCCCGGGCATCGCCCCGCCCGGCCGCGTGCGGCAGCGCAGCCAGCCGCGCGCAGGCCTGCGCGTACTCATCGGCCAGGCGGTCGACCACGGCGGCCACCGGCTCCACCGCATGGATCGATCCGAGGCCCTGCCCCGCGGCCCACACATCCAGCCACTTGCGGGCCGTGACCGGCTTGCTGCTGTCGTAGTGGCGCTCGGGCGCGGCCGGCATGTTGTCCGGATCGATCCCCAGCGCGCGCAGCGACGGCTTGAGCCAGCTCGCGGGCGTGCCGGTGATGCCGGCGCTCACGATGAGATCGTCGACGGTCCCGTCCACCACCATCTGCTTGTAGGCATCGGCCGCCATGCTCTCGGTGGTGGGGATGAATCGCGTGCCCATGTAGACGAAGTCGGCGCCGCTGGCGATGGCGCCGGCCACGCCCCAGCCATCGCTGATGCCGCCGCCCACGACGACGTGGCCGTCGAAGAAGTCGCGCACCGCACTGACGAAGGCGAACGGCGAGATCGACCCCGTGTGCCCGCCCGCGCCGGCCGATACGCAGGCGAGGCCGTCGGCGCCGGCGGCCACGGCCTTCTTCGCCAGTGTGATGGTGGTCACATCGGCGAACACCTTGCCGCCATAGGCATGGACCACTTCGATCGCGGGCCTGGGGCTGCCCAGCGCCGTGACCACGATGGGCGGCTTGAAGCGCGCCACCATCTCCAGATCCTCCGGCAGCCGCGTGTTCGACGAGTGCGTGACCAGGTTGGCGCACCACGGCCCGATGGTCTCTGCCGGTTGCTCGTCGCGCGCGCGCGCCAGGCCTTCGGTGATGCGCTGCATCCAGTCGCCCAGCACCTCGATGGGCCGTGCGTTCGGCGTGGGGAAGGCGCCGACGATGCCGGCGCGGCACGCGGCCAGCACCAGCTCGGGCCCGGAGATCAGGAACATCGGCGCGGCGAACACCGGCAGGCGAAGGGGAAAGGGATGGGCGATCGAGGGCTTCATGGGTACGCGGGCAGGACGGAAGAAGGACGTGCGGTCACTCGCTGGCCTTGAAGCCCGAGATCTTCACCGCCTCGGCCCAGCGCTTCGAATCGAGCCGCGCGAAGCTGGTGAACTCTTCGGGTGTCGAGGGCAGCGTCTCGAAATCCATGGCGCGCCACTTGTCCTTGATTTCCTTCGAGTTGAGCGCCTTCACGAACTCGGCGTTCAGGCGCGCGACCACGGCGTCGGGCGTGGCGGCCGGTGCCATCACCGAGGCCCAGATGTAGATGTCCAGATCGGGATAGCCCTGTTCGCGGAAGGTGGCCACGTTGGGCATCAGCGGCGAGCGTTGCGGGCTGGTGACAGCCAGCACCTTCACCTTGCCCGAATCCACGTGCGGCTTGACGGCCAGGAGCGGCAGGAAGGCGGCGTGCACCTGCCCGCCCACCAGGTTGGTCACGGCCGGCGGCGTGCCGTTGAAGGGCACGTGCGTCATGTCGATGCCGGCGCGCTGGTTGAGGATGACGCCGGCGAAGTGCGACGAGTTGCCGGCCGTGAAGGATGCGAACGACACCTTGCCGGGGTTGGCCTTGGTCCATGCCACGAACTCCTTGATGTCGTTGGCGGGAACGCTGGCGTTGACCGCCATCACCATGGCCGAGCCGAGGAAGTTCGTCACCGGACGGAAGCTCTTCTCCGCGTCGTAGGGCAACTTGCTGAACGTGTGCGGATTGATGGTCAGCATGCTGGTGTTGCCCAGCAGCAGCGTGTAGCCGTCGGCGGGAGCACTCGTCACGTTCTGCGCGGCGATGATTCCCGAGCCGCCGGGCTTGTTGTCCACCAGCAGCTGCTGGCCGGTGTTGCGGGCGAAGACTTCGGCCACCTGCCGCAGCGCGGCATCGAGCGTGTTGCCCGGAGCAAACGGCACGACGATGCGCACCGGCTTGTCGGGGAAGGTGCCCTGCGCCCAGGCTCCCAGGCCCGGCCAGGCGGCGGCGATACCGGCGGCCAGGGCCGGCTTCATGAAATGGCGTCGCGTGATGGTCATCGTTGTCTCCTGTCTTTCGTTGTGATCGGTCGTCGCAGTCGTCGTCGGGCCGGCGGCGGCGCGCATGGCGGCCCGCGCCCGCAAGGTCTCAGCCCGGCGCCGGCCGGGCCTGGCCCAGCAGGTCACGCAGCAGCCCGGCCACGCGCGGCGCGGCCTCCATCGGGGTCATGTGCCCGGCCGCGTCGATCCATTCCAGTCGCGCGCGCGGCAGCAGGGCCGCGAGTTCTTCCGACAGCGGCGGCGGCGTGATGCGGTCTTCGCGCCCGCACATCACCAGCGTGGGCAGGCCGGCCAGTTGCGCCAGCTGCTCGCGCCGGTCGGCGCGCGCTGCGATGGCGCGGTTCTGGCGGATGGCAGCCTCGGGGCCGACGGCGCGCATCATCTCCAGGATGCGCCCCATCAGCGCAGCGTCGGCATGGGTGGCTTCGGCGGTGCCGAAGGTGGCCACGCCCTGGATCACCTTGCCGAAGTCGCGCCCGATGGCGGCGATGGTCTTCTCGCGCATCGCGCGGCCCTCGTCGGTCTCCGGCCGCGCCGAGGTGCTCAGCAGCGCGAGCGCGTCCGGGCGGCGGCCCGGGGCGGTGTCGCCGGCCACCATTTCGATGGCCGTGTAGCCGCCCATGGAAAAACCGCACACCGCCAGCGGCGTGGTGGCCGGCACGTCGGCGATGCGCCCGGCGGCATCGCGCGCCATGGCGGCGATGCTGTCCTGCGTCGTGACGTCGGCGATGCGCACGTCGGCCTCGGCCGCGAGCGCGGCTGCCACGCCATCCCACACGGCGGCGGTGTTGAGCATGCCCGGGATGAGCAGAAGCACGGGTTTCGTGGTGGCGGTCATGCGGCCATCCTCTCGGCCGGAGCCAGTGCCGCGGCCTGCTGCCGCAGTTCGCGTTTGACGATCTTGCCGACCGGATTGCGCGGCAGCTCGGCCAGCGTGAGCAGGTACTCGGGCAGCTTGTAGACCGCCACGCGCTTCTCGTCGCGCAGGAAGGCCACCAGCCCCGGCAGGTCGATGCCCTGCCCCTGCGCGGGCACCACGCAGGCGCACACCTTCTCGCCCAGCACCGGATCGGGCACGGCGACCACCGCCACCTCCCGCACGCCGGGGCAGCCGGCCAGCAGGCCCTCCAGTTCCTCCGACGAGATGTTCATGCCGCCACGGATCACGAGATCCTTGGCGCGGCCGACGTAGCGATAGAACTCCCCACGCTCACCCGCGATCTCGAACAGGTCGCCGGTCTTGTAGTAGCCGTGCTCGTCGAACGCGCGCGCGGTGAGCTCGGGCGACTCGAAGTAGCCGCTGAAGATGGTGGGGCCGCTGAAGCGGATCTCGCCAGGCCGGCCGGCCTCGTGGATGTCTTCCCCCGTCTCCAGATCCACCAGGCGCGTGCGGATCTTGCGCGTGGTCGACACCGCCCACTCGTAGCCATCGACCCCTGCGCGCGGGAAGAACTGCGCCCGCAGCGCCGGGTCGGGGATGTCGACGTCGCTGCCCGAGAGTGCGGCGCCTTCGTTGGAGCCGAAGTAATTGATGATCTCGACGCCATGGCGATCGCGGAATCCACGCACCATCCATTCGGACAGCGGCGCCGAACCCGAGCCGATGCGCGACAGCCGGGCGAAGTCGATGCCGGCGAGCAGCGCCTCGTTCTGCAGCAGCATGTTCAGCAGCGCCGGGGGCGCGACGGTGTAGTCGATGCGCTCGTCGCGCAGTTGCTGCAGGAACACCGGCAGCGTGAACGGATGGTGCTGCACCACCGTGCCGCCCAGCACGAGCCAGGTCGCGAACGCCGTCGAGATGCCGGCCATGTTGACCAGCGGGAACGGATTGAGCAGGCGCGCGTGCCGGCGGATGCTGCCGGCCTCGATGATCGAGGGCGCGATGACCAGCCATTCGTTGTGGCTGCGTGGCACGCCCTTGGGTTCGGCCTCGGTGCCGGACGTCCAGCAGATGGTGAACACGTCGTTGGCGGTCACGGCCGCATCGCGTTCGGCGCGCGCCAGGCGCCCGGCCGCGCCGTCCTCTGCAACGCCGGCCATCGCGCGGCCCAGGTCTACGCATGGGGCGGGCACGGTGTCGCCCCAGGCCAGCACCTTGCGCAGGCTGGACTGCGCCGCCTGCAGCGCCAGGAACATGTCTGCGGCGGCGTGGCCCGCGCCCGGTTTGCCGATGCGCTCGAACGTGATGGCCATGGCCGCGCGCGTCTTGCCGATGATCTGCCCGAGCTCGTGCTCGCGGTACTGCACGGGCACGGGCGTGACCACGAACCCCAGCCGCGCACACGCCAGGTACACGGCGAACTGCTCGACGCAGTTGGGCAGTTGCACCACCACGACGTCGTCGCGGCGCAGCCCTTGCCCGAGCAGCACCAGGCACAGCCGGTCGACCTGCCGCGCGAGGTCGCGCCAGCTCCAGCGCTGCGGTGCGCCCGCGGCCACGTCACCGCGGTTGGGCGCGTCGGCCACAGCTTCCTCGTCCGGACGCTCGGCCAGATGCCGCGTGAACAGGTCCCACAGCGTCTGCTGGCCCCACCAGCCACGCGCGGTGTGGGCATCGATGGTGGTTTGCGGCACGACAATCATGGCCGTGCCCTCACCAGCCGCGCGCCAGCCGCTCGGCGCTGACCCAGGTGGCGTGGAACCCGTTGGGCACGCGCTGCGGCAGCCGGATGCGGGCCACGGGTCCCTTGGCGATGTCCCTGGCGTCGAACACCGTCACGAAGGAAGACGCGGTCGTGTCGTCCCACATGAAGCCGACCAGGTAGCCGTCGTCCTCTTCCTTCCAGTTGTCCTTTGGCGCGAACGGCGCCTCGCTGAACCATTTGCCCACGCCTTCGTGGTACGTGGTGCAGGTGTCCCGTTCGAGGTCGTAGCGCACGAAGCCGCAAAAGCGTGGGTCTTCGGCGCGGTTGCTGCGGCCCATCAGCACGTTCCACGAGTAGCGCGTCTTGTAGCCCTGCATCCACGAATTGATGACCGGAAACTCCTGGTTGATGATGTCGTCGATCACCCGTTCCTTCGTCTGGCCGGTGCGCAGGTTGAAGCGCCACTCCATGAACATGAAGTCGTGCTCCAGGTTGGCCAGCATCTTGGGGAAGCGGTCGACCTCGACGTTGCCGCGCCAGTCGCGCGGCAGGCGGAAGGGCGTGCCGGTCATCACGATCTCGGTGCCGCCCTCGCCGTCGTCCTCTTCCCACGCGTTGGACACGTGGTACATGTAGGTCGGGCTGGCCTCGAACCAGCGGATCTGCCCGGGCGTGCCGTGACGCGGGATCACGCCGAAGCGCGAAGGCAGCGTGTGGTGGAACTTGAGCTTGTGCCGGCCGGCGGCGAACGCCTCCATGTCGTAGAAGAGCGGCAGGTCGTGCACGATGGTGTAGTTGGGCGTGATCGCCATGTCGTGCGGCAGGCGCGGGCCGGGCAACTGCACGGGCATGAAGGTCTGCAGCTTGCCGTGGCGGTCCATCACGCCGTAGTGCATGTAGGGCGACTCCTTGCCGTAGGCGAAGAACAGGAACTCGCCCGTGCGCTCGTCCACCTTGGAATGCGCCGACACCGGCAGGCTCTTCATGCGCTCGTCGAATTCGAGCTTGCCCACGGTGGACAGGTCGTCCGGCCGCACCTGGTAGACCGCCCCCCCGAGGTACCACATCGACACCAGATGGCCGGCGTAGAACTTCACGTCGGTGTTGGACGTGTTCTTCATCGGCATGTCCGGACGGTCGCGGCGCGGCGGATCCTTGATGCCCTGCCACAGCGCGGTGCCCGCGGCCATTTCCTCGCGCAGGCTCTCGGTCTGCACCCAGCGGTTCTGGTAGTAGACGCGGCCATGGTCGAAGCGCACCGCATGCAGCATGCCGTCGCCATCGAACCAGTGGTAGCGGCCCTGCGATTCGAAACGGCGGTTGGGGCCGTTGCGCACGTACATGCCGTTGAGGTCGGCCGGCACCTGGCCCTGGATGTCGGTGAGTTCGCAGTCGAGCTCGCCTTCGACCGGCGCGAAACCGCCCTGCAGGACGGGGATGTCACTGATGCCCATGGCGGGTCTCCTCTTTCTTCGGGGTTGCGTCCGGCGCCGACGCGTCATCGACGGGGCGGCGCCACTGGGTGATGCGGAAGCGCCCGGCCACGAAGGCCAGGTCGGTCAGGCTGGCGTTGCCGGCGGGGTTGAGGCCGGTCACGTGGTAGTCGCTGTAGGCCGCCGCGAAGTTCAGCGGCATCGGCCCGGTGAGGTTGATGGTGAGTTGCGCGCCGGCGCGTGCGTAGGCGTCTTGCGCGCGCGCGATGAAATCCTCGTCCGTGGAATACAGGAAGGCCGTGAGCCCGCCGTGGCGGCTCACGTCGCTGCTGGCCTGGGCCAGCGCGTCGTGCGCATCGGCGCACGCGATGACGAAGCTGACGGGGCCGAAGCGCTCGCCGGCATAGAGGTCGTGCGCCGACGTGTCCACCTTCAGCATCAGCGGCGTGCTGGTGCGCGCGGCAGGGTGTTCGGGATGGCGGTAGGCGCGCGGGGCCAGCAGCACCTCGCCACGCCGCTCGCCTTCGGCCTGCAGTTGCCCGAGCAGCGCCAGGGTCTGCGTCGACTGGATGGTGGCCAGGATCATGGCGGCCTTCTTGTCGTCGCCCGTGAGGGCGGCCACGGCCTGCGCCAGGCGGCGCGCCACGTCGTCGAACGGCACGGTGCCGCAGGGCGTGCGCACGCCCTCCCGCGGGACGTAGATGTTCTGCGGGCTGGTGCACATCTGCGCACTGAACATGCACAGCGTGGTGGCCAGGCTGCGCAGCGCGGCATCCAGGTCATGGGTCGACTCCAGCACCACGGTGTTGCAGCCCGCCGTCTCGGTGAAGGCGAGCGCGGGGTGGGCGTTCTGTTCCACCCACTGGCCGAAGGCCACGCTGCCGGTGAAATCGACGATGGCCGTCTTCGGGTGCCTGACCAGCACCTTGCCCAGGGGTTCGGCGGTGGTGTCCAGCGCCAGGGTGACGAGGTCGGGATCGAAGCCGTGCTCTGCCAGCACGCGGCGGAACACGCGCACCGAGATCGCCATGGGAAGCACGGTCGCCGGGTGCGGCTTGACGATCACCGCGTTGCCCGTGGCCAGGCTGGCCATCATCGACGGCCAGGCGTTCCAGGTGGGAAAACTCGCGCAGGTGAAGCACACGGCGACGCCGCGCGGCACCAGCCGGTAATGCTTGTCCAGCGCGATCTCGGCGCTGCCGAAGCGGCGCCGCCACTGCGCCTGGGGCGTGACGGAGCGCATGGCCTGTTCGGCGTAGACCAGCGCCTCGATGGCGCGGTCCAGCGCGTTGACGCCCGAGCCGGCATAGGCCATGTTGAAGCTCTGCCCGGCGGTGTGCATGACGGCGTGGGTGAGCTCGAAGAGATGCTCGCGGTAGAGGACGTCCACCACCTCCATCAGCGTTCCGATGCGCGCGTCGATGCCGGCGTTCGACCACGCCTGCATCGCGCGCTCTGCGGCATCGAACAGTTCGTCGACCTCGCGGCGGGCATACGACACGCGCAGCGCCTGCTGGGTGTAGGGCGAGATTTCCTCGCCCGGCTGCACGTCGCCCACCGTGGCCGCAGGACGCGACACGCCGTCGTCCAGCGCGAACGTGCGGCCCAGGTGGGACTCGAAGGCGGCGCGGCCGGCCGCCTGCGCGGCGGCGCTGTCGGGATAGCCCGCCGGGGTGTCGGGGAACGGGCTCCAGCATCCGCGTTCGCGGCAGGCGCGCTGCGCACTGGCGAAGCGCTGTGCGTGACGGCCCATCAGGTCCGCGGGTGGCGGGGGGGTGAATCGTTGGTTCATGCGATCTCTCGGGACTGTGCAGTCCAGTAGCGCTGGCGCAGCGCCTTCTTGTCGGGCTTGCCCAGTCCCGTGAGCGGGACCTGCTCGACGAAATCCACGCTCTTGGGCGTGCAGATGGCTCCCTTGCGCTCGCGCACATAGTCGATGAGCGCGTCGGCCGTGGCCTGCGCGCCGGCGCGCGCGACGACCACCGCCTTGACGGCTTCGCCCCAGCGCGCATCGGGCACGCCGATGACCGCCACGGCCGCCACGGCCGGATGGGCCGAGAGCACGTCTTCCACCTCGCGCGGATAGACGTTGAAACCGCCGGTGATGATCATGTCCTTCTTGCGGTCGACGATATGGAACAAACCCTCGCCGTCGCACCTCGCCAGATCGCCCGTGTGCAGCCAGCCGGCGCGCAGCGCTTGCGCGGTCTGCTCGGGCTGGCCGTGGTAGCCGCTCATCAGCAGCGGGCCGCGCACGCAGATCTCGCCGATCTCGCCATGGCCGACAGGCTGGTCGTCGTCGCCCAGCAGTTCCACCTCCACCCCCGGAAACGGCCGTCCGGCCGAGGCCAGTTGCGCATCGCTGGCCGCCGCGTGCGCGGCCTGGTCGAGCACGAGGATGGTGTTGGGCGCCTCGGTCTGCCCGTAGCTCTGCACCAGCACCGGGCCGAACACCGCCAGGGCCTGACGGATGCGCGCTGGCGATGCAGGCGCTGCGCCATACATCAGGGCCTGCAGGCTCGAGAGGTCGGCGCGGGCCGTCGCGGGCGCATCCAGCAGCGCATACAGCATGGTGGGAACGATGAAGGTGTGCTGGATGCGATGTCGCTGCACCGCGTCGAGCCACGCCTGCACCGAGAAGCCGCGCTGCAGCACCACCGTGCCGCCGCGGGCCAGGGTGGGATAGATCAGGGAGCCCGCGCCATGCGAGATCGGTGCCGAGCACAGCGTGCGCACGCCATCGGGCCAGGCCAGCCCCGCCAGCCACAGGCGCGCGTTCTCGTGCAGCGCCCGGCTGGTGAGCATCACGCCTTTCGAGCGGCCCGTGGTGCCGCCGGTGTAGGCCAGGCGGATCACATCGTCGGGCGCATCGACGACGCGCAACGTGTCGTCGTCGCCTTGAGACGCGCGCCAGAACGGTGCCGGGCTCTGCGCGCCCTGCGGCGGCTCGTCGTCGTGCGACAGCCAGTGGGCCACGCCGCCGCAGGCCGCGCGCAGCGCGCGTGCGCGTTCGGCATACGCCTGTTCCGACACCACCACGCGCGCCGCGCAGTCCTGCACGATGGCCGCATGGTCGGCCGCACTGGCCATGCTGTGCAAGGTGACCGACCGCAGGCCGGCCAGGTAGGCCGCCGCCATGACGCAGAACATCTCCACGCGGTTGCCCGACAGTTGCGCCACGGCGTCGCCGCGTACCAGCCCCAGCTGCGCCAGCCGCGCCTGCGCCTGCGCGATGCGGCGGCCCATCTGCGCATAGGTGATCTCGCGCGTGCCGTCGACGAAGGCGATGCGCGCGGGCCAGCGCCGCACCGCATCGGCGATCAGCGCGCCCAGCGTCGGCGCCACATCGGCCAGGGGCTGCGGCATCGTCGTCATGCTTTCTCCAGGATGGTCACGGCGGCGACGGCTTCCTCGCCGTCGTAGAAGCCGCCGCCGTTCTCTGCCGCGGCCAGGCGCGCGCCCTGCACCTGGCGCGGGCCGGCTTCGCCACGCAGTTGCGTCACCAGCTCGTGCAACTGGATCACGCCCGTGGCCGCGATCGGATGGCCCTTGGACACCAGTCCGCCCGACGGGTTGACCGGGATGCGGCCGCCCAACCGCGTTTCTCCGCGCTCGGCCAGGGCCGCGCCCTCGCCCAGCGCGCACAGGCCCAGGTTCTCGATGTGGCGGATCTCGGCGAACGCCGTGGCGTCGTGCACCTCGGCCACGTGGATGTCTTTCGGATCGACGCCCGCGGCTTCAAATGCCCGGCGCGCCGCAATGCGGCCGATGTGCTGGTCGAAGTCGTCGGGCGCGCGGCGAACGCCGCTGGCGAGCTTGCTCGCGCGGATGCGCACCGCACGGGCACCGGCGCCCAGCCGTGCCAGCGCACGGGACGAGCACAGCACCAGGGCGCCCGCGCCGTCGCTCATGGGCGCGCACATGGCACGCGTGAAGGGCCAGGCCACCGGCCGGTCGGCCAGCACTTCGTCCACCGTCATCGGATGGCGGTACTGCGCCAGCGGGTTGAACTGCGAATGCCAGTGGTTCTTGGCGGCCACGGCGGCCATCTGCCGCTGCGTGGCGCCATACAGATGCATGTAGTGCCGCGCCATGGCCGCATAACTGTCCATGAACACCGAGCGCTCGCCGCCATCCACCACACCCTCGGGCAGCGGCAGTGCGGCGGACAGCGACAGTTGCCGGGCCAGTTGCTGGTCGGCCAGTTCGCGGTCCATGCTGCCGCGGAATGCCTCGAACATCAGCTCGCGCTGCGCCGGGTAATGCATCTTCTCCGCGCCCACGACCAGCGCCACGTCGCATTCGCCGGCGCGGATGGCCGCGAAGGCCTGGTTCACGCCCGTGGACGAGCTGGCACAGGCGTTGTCGCAGTTGACGATGGGCACGCCTTCCACGCCCATGGCGCGCAGCGCCACCTGGCCCCGGATGCCGTGCTGGCCTTCCAGCACGCCCTGGCGGGTATTGGAGAACCAGCACGCCTGGACATCCCCCAGCGCCAGGCCGCCATCCGCCAGCGACGCGTGGACCGCCTCGGCTGTCAGATCCTTGATGGAGCGGGCCTCATGGCGGCCCAGGGCGGTCATGCCGGCTCCTGTGATGTAGACGTCTTGCACTGCAGGTTTTTCTCGCTGAATGTCTGAATTATGGTTTTCATGGGCGAAAATTGCGCCGTTTTGTCCACATATCGAGAATTCATGGAAAACCCCAGTACCGGATCCCAGACCGTGGCGCGTGCCATCGAACTGTTGCGACTGGTCTCGCGCGGCGGCCGGGAAGGCATGCGCCTGGCCGACGTGGTCGAGGCCAGTCCGCTCAGCCGCCCCACGATCCACCGCCTGCTCGCCGAGCTGGTGGAAGGCGGCCTGCTCATGCGCGCGGCAGACAAGCGCTACGTGCTCGGTCAGTTCGCCTACGAGCTGGGCCTGTCGGCCGCCACGCACTTCCACCTGCGCGATCTGTGTGCGCCCTTCGTCGACCGCATCGCGCAGGAGACCGGTGACACCGTCTTCCTCGTCGTGCGCAGCGGGCCCGATTCGTTCTGCCTGGACCGCCGCACCGGCGCCTATCCCGTCAAGGTGTTTTCAGTGGAGGTGGGCAACCGCCAGCCCATGGGCGTGGGCGCCGGCGGGCTGGCGTTGCTGGCCTGGCTGCCCGAGAAAGACCGCAATGCGGTCATCGAGCGCAATGCCAACCGGCTGCCGCACCATGGCGGCCTGACGGCCGGCAATCTCGGCACGATGGTGGCGCAGGCCCGGGCACAGGGCTATTCGCGCGTGGCGGATTTCGCCATCGCGGGCGTCACCGGCGTGGGCATGCCGGTGTGCGATGCGCAGGGCGTGCCGGTGGCGGCATTGAGCGTGACCTCGATCTCGATGCGCATGACCGCGCCGCACCAGGACGAGGTGCTCACGGTGCTGGCGCGCGAAGTGGGCCGGTTGCGCGACGCGCTGGGGCGCAGTCCGTCCACGGGCCGCTGACGGCTCGCGATCGGCGCGCGGGAATCAGGCGGCCGCCAGCGGCGGCGCGCCGCACTGCTGCAGCGCGGCATCGGCGCCCGGTATGGCGGCCATCGGCAACGAACCGGCGGGCGTGGTGCCGGACACCACGGCGCCCACGGCGCGCATCTGTTCGTGCAGCATCAGCTGCGCCGCCACCGACACGGTGGCGCCCATGGCGCCGGCGGCTTCGAAGCGCGCCTCGCACTGCGCGCAATCGAGCCGCTCGAAGCGCTGCGCCAGCAGGGCGTCCAGCGCCTGCCGGTTGTCGATGCGCAGTTGCCGGCTGGCGAAGCGCGCATCGGTGGCGATGTCGGGTGACTCCATGGCCTCGCACACCAGCACGAACTGCGCCTGCGTCGTCACGGCCACGAGGAACCAGCCATCGCGGGTGCGGAAGGCGCCGTTGGGCGAGCTGAACAGCGCCGGCGGCGTGCCGCCCGCACGCGCGATCTCCAGCAGGCGCGGCCCCAGGAAGCTGGCCGCGGCCTCCATCAGGCTCACCTCCAGCTTCGCGCCGCCGCCGAAGCGCCAGCGCCGGATCAACGCACCCAGCACGGCCTGGTACGCGTACAGGCCCGCCAGCATGTCGATCGCGAAATACGGCAAGGTGCGCGGCGTGCCGTCGGCCGTCGCATTGATGTCCATCCAGCCGCAGAAGGCCTGCAGCACGCCGTCGACGGCCGGGCGCTGCGCCATCGCGCCGTGCTGGCCGTAGCCCGAGATGAGGCAGTGCACCAGTTGAGGCTGCCGCTGCGCCAGCGCTTCGTGATGCAGGCCCAGGCGTTCGATGACGCCGGGGCGGAAGCTGGCCAGCACGACATCGCTGGCCGACGCCAGTTCGGCGGCCTCACGCCGGCCGGCTTCGCTGCGCAGGTCCAGCGTGATCGAACGCTTGGCGCGGTTGAGGTACCAGGAGTGCGGGCTGTGATCGCCGACGCGCTGGCCCAGTTGGCGCAGCCAGTCGCCCTCGGGCGGCTCGACCTTGGTGACCTGCGCGCCGTTGAGCGCCAGCAGCAGCCCGCAGTAGGGGCCGGCGACGCCCTGGGACACGTCGAACACGGTGATGCCGTCGAGCGCAAGGGGGGAAGACGAAGACGGGTGGGTGGACATGCGCGCATTCTCGCGAGCAGAGGCGCGCGCGACGCCGGCAACGTCCACATGCTGGACGTCCGCCCAAAAACCGGTCGCGCGCAGCGACCTCAGCCCAGCACGTTGCGCACCTGCGCGACCACGGCCTGCGCGAACGCCGGCTCGTTGATGTGATGTGCCACGCGCACGAGGCGGTGGCTGGGTGTCTGCCGGAACTCGCGCTCCAGCACTTCGAACAACGCCGCGTCGGCCTGCGGGTCGTCGAACGGCTGACCCGGCGCGTCGAGCATCGACAGCCCGCCCAGCGGCAGCAGCAGGCGCACCGGGCCTGCCGCGGCGTTGAGCTGCTGCGCGATGCGCCGCCCGGCCGATGGTGCGCACCATCCGCAACACCTCGAACTTCGACCAGATGCACGTGATCATCATCACGGGCTTGAGCGAAGAGGTCATCAAGGAGCGCGGCGGCGTGCCGGAAGGGGCCTTCCTGCTGGGCAAGCCGATCGACTTTTCGTGGCTGCACGGCTTCCTGAGCGCCCTGACCAACGAACAGTGGATCAGCCGCCACAGCAACGGGGCGCGCTGAAATCCTGCCAGGGGTGCGGCCGCCCGTACGGCGCGGCGATGGATGGGATGAAGTGCCTGAAAACGGACTTCAGCCCCGATGTGGAGCGGGTGAAGGGAATCGAACCCTCGTATGAAGCTTGGGAAGCTGCCGTTCTACCATTGAACTACACCCGCACAGGCCGCGATTCTAGCGGGCCTCAGGCCTCGACGATGCGCGACACGTCGAGCACATACATCTGCCGCTCGTCCTCGTGCACCGAGTCGATGCACACGCGCCGCCCGTCGCGGCTCCAGCGCGGGTGCAGGTCGCAGCGGTTCTCCTTGCCCAGGGCAGGGTCGGCGTAGAAGCGCCCGATGTCGATGCGGCGCCTCGACTGCATGTCGTAGATGAACAGCACGCGTTCGTGTGTCGAGGGATCGGGATAGGTGTCGCTCAAGAGCCATCGCTGGTCGACAGGCGAGAAGCTCATGTGGCCGTTTTCGGTGAGGACGCCGCCGCCGATGACCTCCACCCGCCCCAGGTCGTCGTCCTCGTACAGGTGGTAATGGATGCGGCCACGGTGGGGCCCCCAAACGACGATGTTGCCGTCGTCCTTCCACGCCGGATGGGAGATCTCGAACTCCGACTTCTCGTAATCGAACGTGCCGACCGCCGCGGGATCGAAATTGCTGGCAAGCTGAGGCAACGGGTGGTCCGAGCACTCGAGCAGGCGCAGCCCGGTGCCATCGGGCGACATGGTGATCAGACGGTGCAGGAAGCAGGTTTCGTCCTGCACGCGTTCGGTCCAGCGATGCAGGAAGAGGATGCGGCTGGACGCCGGGTTGACTTCGATGTGGCTCACCCAGTGGATCGCCTGCGACATCGACGGCTGGCGATGGAATGCCTTGAGGGCCGCATAGCTGACGAGCAGCCGGGCCTCGCCGGTGGCGATGTCCATGCGCCAGATGCCGTCGTCGGCGGGCGCCCGCCCGAGGCCGAACGGCCCGCCAGGTTCGCTGTAGCCGATGGTTTCGTGGGTGACATGAAGACGGCGGTAGTCGACCGACAGGGCCCATGCGCTGTCGGGCGCCACCACGTAGACGGGCAATGGCAACTCCCGGCGCTCACCGCTGTCGATGTCGGCGATGACCGAGCAGAACGACGGGTAGGGCACGCCATCCGCTGGCACGCCGCGGCGGTCGTTGTAGATGAGCTGACGGCCAGGCATGCCGTCGAGCCACTGCAGCTGGCTGCCCATTTGCCAGTTCCAGGCGCGCGTCTCGCCGACGGCGCGGAAGCGGTCATCGCGTGCGGTGTCGAAGTATCCGACGCGCGCCACGGCGTCGGGCGAGAGGCGGCAATCCATCCACGGCGTCTGCTGCGCCAGCACGAGGCGATCGCTGCGGTCCCAGCAAGTCTTGTTGTAGTAGCCAAAGAAATGGTGGGCGTCGGCATGGCCGAGCCGGCGGCAGGGAACGGCGGAGTCCGCCACCACGGCAGCGGACGGGCAATCGAGGATGGCGCTGTTCATGATCGCCGGACTGTACGAAGGCACTTCGCCCGCCGCCAATGCAATTTGTGGCCTGGGCTATCCGGAAGTGATGTACCCGCTGCCACGCCGACTCCGACGCAATCGAACATGCCCCGGCCTCTGCTTCCCCGCGAAATCGAAGCCTTCCGCGCCGTCATCCAGACCGGCACGACGACCGCAGCCGCCGGGCTGCTGCACACCACGCAGCCTTGCGTCAGCCGCCTGCTCTCGCAGCTGCAGTCGGCCGCCGGTCTCAAGCTGTTCGACATGCACCGCGGCCGGCTGCGCCCGACCGCCGTTGCGTTGAATCTCTACGCCACCGTGGAGCAGCATTACCTGGGCCGCGAGCGCATCGAGCGGGAGCTGGCGGTGCTTCGGCAATCGGGTGCCGGTGCCCTGCGCGTGGGCTGCACACCCGCTCTCGGGATCAGCGTGGTGCCGCGCGTGGTGAAGACTTTCGCCGCCGAATATCCCGGCATGCATCTGAGCGTGCAGACGCTGGGCAGCGCCGCGCTGCGCGAAGGCCTGTTGCATGGTTCGTTCGACCTCGTCGCCAGCACCATGGCCATCGCATCGCCGGAACTCGATGCATCGGTCATCCACCGCAGCGAGGCGGTCTGCGTCATGCACCCCGGCCACGCACTGGCCACGCGCGAGGTCATCGATGTCGGCCAGCTGCACGGGCAGTGCCTTCTCACGCTCAATGCCGGCGATGAAATCTTCCTGCAGTTGCGCAATCTCATGGATGCGCATGGCGTCGTCCCCGGCTCGACGATCGAGACCACGTTCTCCTCGACCATCTGCGCGCTGGCTGCGCAGGGCCTGGGCATCGGCGTGGTCAATCCGTACGTGGCATCGGTGTTCGCGAACGGGCTGCGCATCGCGGCGCTTCAGCCGTGCTGCGCCGTCGAAGTGGTGCTGGCGCTTTCGCCCCAGTATGCGCCGTCGGACCGCATGGAGAGATTCACTGCACTCATGCAGGAGGAACTCGCGGCCGGCAACTACCCGCCTGCGCAACCGCAGTAAGCCACGGCAGGCGCGCGGTCCGGCGTTCAGGCGGCCTGCCAGCGCCGGATGATGTCGCCGTACATTTCCACGGCGCGGCGTGTGCGCTCGATCGAGGTCCATTCGTCGGTGGCGTGCATGGTGGAGAGCTCGCCCGGGCCCAGGATCATGGCTGGCGGACGTCCGGTGGCCTCGGACAGCCACGGCCCGTCGGTGCCGTAGGTGGCGATGCGTGCCTGCGGCCGCTCGCCCAGGTAGGGCGTGGCGATGCCGTAGACCTGCTGCACCCACCCGACGTGCGGCGGCGTCCACGTCAGCGGCGTTTCGCGCAGGCGCCGCACCTGAGTGCCTGCACAGGCCAGGCAGTGCAGCAATGCTGGATGTGATCGTGGTCCTGCCCGAGCACGGTGCGGATGTCGATGCCCAGCCGGGCCTCGTCGGGCACCGAATTCACGTTCATGCCGCCGTGCAGGTAGCCGATGTTCATCGTGGGCCGGCCCATCACGGGATGCGGATCGACGTCGAAACGGTACTCGTCCAGCGCGGCCGCCAGCCGCGCCGCCCGCACCACGGCGTTGACGCCGGCTTCGGGCGTGGAGGCATGCGCGGTGACGCCGGGCACGATGAATTCCAGCTTGAGGCTGCCGCGGCTACCGATCAATGGATAGTTCTCGGTCGGCTCGCCCACGATGATCGCGCCGACCGGCCCCAGCGCGTCAGGTGTCTGCGCCAGATGCTTGACGCCCTCGTGGCCGGTTTCCTCGCCCGCCGTGAGCACCAGCACGAGGCCCGGGCCGCCCGCCACCTCGCCGGCCGAGGCCAGCGCCGCCAGCACCATGGCGGCCACCCCGCCCTTCATGTCGCTGGCGCCGCGGCCATAGATGCGGTCGCCATCCGTCTCGCCGGCGAAGGGATCACGGCTCCAGGCGGTCTTGCCCAGGGGCACCGTGTCGAGATGGCCCGTCATGAGCAGCGGCAGGCCGCCCCGCCCTCCACCTGCCCGCGCCACCAGCGTGGTGCGCCCGTCGGCGAATTCATGGCAGGCCGTGGTGAACCCTGCGGCTTCGAGCAGCGACGCGAGATACAGCGCGCAGGCGCGTTCGTCGCCGGGCGGGTTGATGGTCTTGAATTGCAGCAGGCGTCGCGTGAGTTCGAGCGCCGACACTGGATGGAGGCTGGCCATCCCTCACTCGGCCTTGATGCCGGCGCGCCGGAGCGTCTGCGTCCAGAACTTCGCGTCTTCGGCGAGGAAGCTGGCGAACGCTTCGGGCGAAGGCGACAGCTGCACGCGATTGCCCTCGCGCATCAGCGTCTCGGCGACGCCCGGGCTCTGCAGCGCGGTGCGGGTGGCCGCGAACAGCTTCTCGCGCACCTCGCGCGGTGTCTGCCCCGGCACGAACAGCCCGTACCACTGCGGCAGCCGGAACTGCGGCAACCCCGCCTCCTCGATGCCCGGCAGGTTGGAGACGACCTGCAGGCGCTCGGTGTCGGTCACCGCCAGGCCCTTGAGCCGGTCGGCCTTGAGGAAGCCCAGCACCGATGGCGGCGACGCGAAGGCGATCTGCGTCTCGCCGCCCACCACGGCCTGGATGGCCGGGGCACCGCCCTTGTAGGGCACGTGCAGCAGTTCGGCGCCCGTGGCCTCTTCGAACAACTGGCCCGCCAGATGCGAGGCCGAACCGATGCCGGAGGATGAGTAGCTGAACTTGCCCGGCTCCTTCTTCACGCGCGCAACCAGTTCGTCCAGCGTGTTCACCTTCATGTCCATGTTCGCCGCGATGATGAGCGGCGACTCGACCAGTTGGGTGACAGGCGCGAAATCCCTGCCCGCGTCGTACCCCACCTTGCCCATGAGGATCGGGTTGACCTGGATCGCGGACGGGCTGGCGATCAGCACCGTGTAGCCATCGGGCGCGCTTCGCGCCACGATCGATGCCGCCAGGCTGGAGCCGGCACCCGGCCGGTTTTCGATGACGACCGTCTGGCCGAGCACCGGGCCCAGCGCCGCACCCAGCACGCGCGCTACCGCATCGGCACCGCCGCCCGGCGTGAAGCCGACCATCAGCGTGACCGGCTTCGACGGCCACTGCTGTGCCGCGCACGCCAGTGGCAGCAGCAGCGCGGCGGCCAGCACACTGCGCATCATTCTGGAAAGACATGGCATGGTCAGGCTCCCTGAGGCTTGATGGAAACCCTGTCGGCCTGAGACGGCATGCGGCGCGGCCAGGGGCGGGCGCTGCCAGTGTAGGAAGGCGGCCTGTCTTTGAGGAATGCTTTTGGCGCCCGGCGCTATTCAGTGCTGGTATAGGCGCCGTCGGCAAGCGGCCGGCCATGCGCGGCCAGCCTCGCCCGCGCGCCGCGGGGTGCGAGGCTCAGTACGGCAGGGTGAAGCCGCTGCGGCCCACGTTGGCGCGCAGCGCGGTGGGCACGCCGTCGATCATGCGCGCGGCAATGGAGACGCTGGCGCCCGGCACGAGCAGGCTGCGGTCGGCGGGGCGGAAGGTGACGACGGGTGCGTCGGGGGGCACCACCACGGCCTTCTCGCCATCGGCATAGCGCAGGCGCAGCGTGCGGCCGGTGGGAGCGGCGGCCACGTCGGCCACGGTGGCGTTGGTCATGGTGGCCTGGGGTGCGAGGTCGAAGCGGCGATGGCCCTCGCCCGCGCCGCGCGCGGAGTCGGGGAACACGGTCACGGCAATGGCGCGTTGCGTGCCGTCGGCCTGCGGCATGGCGCCCACACCGACGTAGCTGCCGGCGCGGATGTCGTCGAGCTGGATGGGATAGACCTCGGCCAGGGTCATCGAGGGCGGCGTGGCCAGCGCGATGATTTCGTTGGTGCCGCGCTCGCGCACGACGATTTCGCCGGGCGACACCTTGTCCAGCGTGCCGCGCACTCGCACGACGGGCGCGCCCTCCTGCGCGGATTCCTGCGCCTGTACGCACGAGGTGAAGGTGATGACGAGGGCGAAGGCGGCCGAAACGAGGAGCCTGCAGCGGTCCATGGCGATGTCCTTGGGTGCGATGTGTTGTAGGTTGGAATTCGCTCGAAGCGGGCCGCGCCGGGCGGCCTCAGGAAGGATACCGCGCAATCGTCTCGTAGGGCCGGGGATAGGCGGGCGAATGCACCATCTCGAACGCATCGCAGCGCCAGTTCATGCGCAGCGAAGGCATGCGGCGCGGGCTGGCCGCCGGGTGGCGCGCCACGGTGACGTGGGCCGTGCCCGGCGCACGCGGCCTGGCCTTCACGCCGGCGCGGCGGGCCGCCAGCGCCACCTGCCGGCTCAGGGCCGCGAGCGGCCCCTGCGCCGTGGGCAGCAGCGCAGCGACGCCGTGCTCCCAGGGCGCGGGCAGGAAATCCTGCAACGTGAGCGAGTCGAAGCGCACCTGCCGCAGCTCGTGCTCGATGGCGCTCACCTGCCCGGTGTGCAGCGCCGGGCAGTACAGCAGGGTGAGGTGCAGGCGGTGCCCCACCGTGCGGCCCCGCTCGGGCAGGCCGGGGCACAGGCTCATGTAGTCCTCCAGCAATTGCTGCACGCGGCGTGGCGGGCGCAGGCAGACCAGCAGGCGCTGGACGCCTTCGTCGGCGCCGGGTTGCAGGTCGAGCGGTTGCTGCGCGGGCGGATGGAGCGGATGGGATGGGCGGGGCATGGCGGTTTCCTGTTCGAGGGGGCGTGGTGTGGTGCGTGCGTGCAAGGGCATCAGTGGAAATCGCGGCTCTTGCT
>JAGOCV010000274.1 GCA_017998575.1 Burkholderiaceae bacterium | reverse complement strand
TGTCGAACTTGAGGATCTTGGCGGTGATTTCCTGGCCGGCCTGAACGACTTCGCTCGGGTGGCGGACACGGCGCCAGGCCATGTCGGTGATGTGCAGCAGGCCGTCGATGCCGCCGAGGTCGACGAACGCACCGTATTCGGTGATGTTCTTGACCACGCCGCGCACGATCGCGCCTTCCTTGAGCGTTTCCATCAGCTTGGCGCGCTCTTCGCCCATGGAGGCTTCCACCACGGCGCGGCGCGACAGCACCACGTTGTTGCGCTTGCGGTCGAGCTTGATGACCTTGAATTCGAGGGTCTTGTTCTCGAACGGGGTCAGGTCCTTGATGGGACGCGTGTCGATCAGCGAGCCCGGCAGGAACGCGCGGATGCCGTTGACCAGCACGGTCAGGCCGCCCTTGACCTTGCCGCTGGTGGTGCCGGTGACGAATTCGCCGGATTCCAGGGCCTTCTCGAGCGCGAGCCACGAAGCCAGGCGCTTGGCGGTGTCGCGCGAGAGGATGGTGTCGCCATAGCCGTTTTCGACCGAGCCGATGGCCACGGAGACGAAGTCGCCGGCCTGGACTTCGATCTCGCCCTTGTCGTTCTTGAATTCGTCGATGGGCACGTAGGCTTCGGACTTGAGGCCCGCATTGACGACCACGTGGTTGTGTTCGACGCGCACGACTTCGGCGGTGATGACCTCGCCGGCACGCATTTCAGAGCGTTGCAGCGATTCCTCGAACAGGGCGGCAAAAGATTCAGACATTGAGTTTCCTATCCGGTCCACGCAGTTTTCCGTCAGCACCATTGCTGACGTTTTTAAGGCTGGGGACGGCGGTTGGTTTGCGGAAGATCCGCGGTTGGGGTTGCACACCATCCGGCCAGTGCGCATGCAGCGCGAGTGGAGCCGGATGGACCGGTTGGCTGCCGTTCAGGATTGCCCGAATGGCCGCATGCCTTGCCACCATGACAGCACCTGATCCACGCATTCGTCGATGGACAGATCGGAGTTGTCGAGCAGCCGGGCATCTGGCGCGGGCTTGAGCGGCGCGACGGCGCGGGACGAGTCCCGCAGGTCGCGCGCTTCGAGATCCGCGCGCAAGTCGTCGATGTTAGCCGAAAAACCCTTTGAAATCAATTGCTTATGCCGGCGTTCCGCACGTCGCGCCGCGCTCGCTGTCAGGAACACCTTGAGCGTGGCCTGCGGGAAGATGACCGTGCCCATGTCGCGCCCGTCGGCGACCAGGCCCGGTAGGCGGCGAAAACCGTGCTGCAGTTCCACCAGCGCCTCGCGGACGGCCGGCAAGGCCGACACGCGGGAAGCCGCCATTCCGGCAGATTCGGTTCGGATGAGATCGGTCACGTCCTCGCCGTCCAGCACGATCCGGCCATCCTCGAAGTGGATCGGCAACTGGCGGGCGAGCGCGGCAATCGAAGATTCATGCTGCGGTTCGGGGGACAGGCCTGCGCGGCTGGCGGCCAGCCCGGTGACGCGATACAGGGCGCCTGAGTCCAGGAAGTGGTAACCCAGGCGGCGCGCCACCAGGGCCGCCACCGTGCCCTTGCCCGATGCCGTGGGGCCGTCGATGCAGAGCACGGGAACCTGTCCGATGGGCGCATGGGCCACTGCAAAGAGGGTTTCGAAGTAGTCGGGAAAGGTCTTGCCCACGCACTTCGGGTCTTCGATGCGCACCGGCAGCCCGGCAGGGTTGAAGGCTGCGAGCGAGAAGCACATGGCAACGCGGTGATCGTCGTAGGTGTGGATGCTGGCCGCATGCCAATCTACCGGGCTCGCTGGTGGCGTGATGCGGATGAAATCGGCACCTTCCTCGACCGTTGCCCCGAGCTTGCGCAGCTCCGTCGCCATGGCGGCGATGCGGTCGGTTTCCTTCACGCGCCAGCTCGCGATGTTGCGCAGCACCGTCGTACCCCGTGCGTAGAGTGCCATCACGCCCAGCGTCATGGCGGCGTCGGGGATGTGGTTGCAGTCGAGATCGATGGCGCCCAGTGGCCATTCGCCACGGCTGACCTGCAGCCAGTTGGGGCCGCCCTCGATCCGGGCTCCCATGGCCCGGGCGGCATCGACGAAGCGGATGTCGCCCTGGATGGATGCTTCGCCCACGCCTTCGATGCGGATGCCGTCGCCCTCGGCAATGGCGCCCAACGCGATGAAGTAGCTGGCCGACGAGGCGTCGGCTTCCACGTGCAGTCGGCCGGGCGAGCGATAGCGGCTGCCAGCCGCGATCGTGAAACGTTGCCAGCCTTCGCGGCGCACCTCGATGCCAAAGCGCGCCAGCAGGTCGAGTGTGATGCCGATGTAGGGCCTGGAGATCAGTTCACCCACCACCTCGATGACGATGTCCTGCCGCGCCGCCAGCGGCAGCGCCAGCAGCAGGGCGGTGAGGAACTGGCTCGATACGTCGCCGCGCACCCGGATGGGCGCATCGAGCCGCAACGCGGCTGCAGGCCGCAGGCGCAGCGGCGGAAAGCCGTCCTGGCCCAGGTAGTCGATGTCGCAGCCCAACTGGCGCAGCGCATCGACCAGATCGCCGATCGGGCGCTCGTGCATGCGCGGCACGCCGCGCAGCGTCACGTCGCTGCCCAGCACGGCGAGTGCGGCTGTGAGCGGGCGCATGGCCGTGCCCGCATTGCCGAGGAACAGGTCGTGCGGCTGGCCGTCGGCGCGCGGTGCGGGCGGGTGTCCGCCCAGGCCGGTGATGCGGGTGCAGTCGTCGGCCTGCTCCACGCCACAACCCAGCGCGCGCAGCGCATCGAGCATCACGCGCGTGTCGTCGGAGTCGAGCAGGTCGAGCAGTTCGGTCGTGCCCTCGGCCAGGGCAGCCAGCAGCAGCACGCGGTTGGAAATGCTCTTGGAGCCGGGCAGGGTGACCGTGCCCTGCGCGCCCGCCAGCGGCGGCACGTCGAGGAATTCGGTGGAGTACATGGATGCGGGCGGCCTGTCGGGCCGCTCAGTGTGCGGGCTTGTGCGAAGTCATGCGCCAGTTGGCGCGTGCCTCGCTGGCCTGCTCGATCAGCAGTTCCAGGGCCTGTGCATTGCCGGCCTCGACGGTGGCTTCGAGCGCCTTGAGGGCGCGCTGGAACAGCTTGGACTGCTCCAGCAATTCCTCGCGGTTGGCCAGCAGCACGTCGCGCCACATTTCGGGATCGGCCGCGGCAATGCGCGAGAAGTCGCGGAAGCCCGGACCGGCCAGAGAGAGAAAGTCGCGGCCGCTGGGCTGCGACGTGATGCCGTTCATGAGCGCGAATGCCAGCAGGTGCGGCAGGTGGCTGACCGCCGCGAAGGCCGCGTCGTGCGCCTCGGGCGACATCTTGGCCACGTGGCAGCCCAGCGCAGACCAGACGGCCGCGGCTTTCTGGATGTGGGCGGTGTACGTGCGTTCGAGCGGTGTGAGGATCACCTGCTTGCCCACGTACAGGTCGGCGTCGGCGTGCTCTACGCCCGACAGCTCCTTGCCGGCGATCGGATGCGCGGGCACGAAGCAGCCGATCTGCTCGCGCAGCACGCGGCGCGCGGCATCGACGACGTCGCGCTTGGTGGAGCCGACATCCATCACCAGCGTCTGCGGCGTGACGAGATGGCGGATGGTCTTGAGCGTGGCCTCGGTGGCCGCCACAGGCACGGCGAGTAGCACGATGTCGGCGCCTGACACGGCGAGCAGGGCCGAAGGCGCCTCGACGTCGATGACCCCCATGGCACGCGCGCGCTCCGTGGTGGAGGGCGACTTGCTGTAGCCCACGACGCGCTTGACCAGGCCGGCGCGCTTGAGCGCCAGCGCGAACGAACCGCCCATGAGCCCGCAGCCGATGAGCCCGAGCTGCTCGAACATCGGTGTACCGGCAGGTTGCTGGGCCGCGGCGTTCATTGCTCGCCGCTCGCGTAGGTGCCCAGCACCTTGTAGAAGGCGCACAGCGACTTGAGCTCGGCCAGCGCGGCGCCCACGTGTGGCTCGCTCGGATGGCCGACGACGTCGATGTAGAAGTAGTACTCCCATTGCCCCGAGCGCGCGGGGCGCGACTCGAAGCGCGTCATCGACACACCGTGTTTCTTGAGCGGCACCAGAAGATCGTGCACGGCACCCGGCTGATTGGGCACCGAAACCACCAGGCTCACATGGTCGCGGCCGGTGGCCGTCGGTGCGCCCAGCACGGATGGAAGGCAAACCACGACGAAGCGCGTGCGGTTGATCGCGATGTCCTGAATGCCCGGGGCGACCATGTGCAGGCCGAATTCGGCGCCGGCGCGCGCACCAGCGATACCGGCCCAGGCCGGATTGCCGGCGGCGAGCCGGGCGCCCTCGGCGTTGCTCGATACGGCGCGGCGCTCGGCGTGCGGCAGGTGGGCCGTCAACCAGTGCTGGCACTGCGCGAGCGCCTGCGGGTGGGCGCAGACGACCTCGATGCCGTCGAGGCCGGGCGAGCTGCGCAGCAGGTTGTGGCGGATCAGCAGGCTGACTTCGCCGACGATATGCAGCGGCGAGCCCAGCAGCAGGTCGAGCGAGCGCGTCACCACGCCTTCGGTGGAGTTCTCAACCGGCACCACGCCGAACTCGGCGCGACCGCCAGCGGCCGCCTGGAAGACCTCGTCGAAGTTCTCGCAGGGCACCTGGTCGACGCTGGAGCCGAAGAACTGCAGCGCGGCCTCTTCGCTGAACGTGCCCGCAGGGCCGAGGTAGGCGACGCGCACGGGTGCTTCGAGGTCGAGCCCGGCCGAGGCGATTTCGTTCCAGATGGCGGCGACGTGTTTGTCCTTGAGCGGTCCGGCGTTGGCCTGCTGCAGGCGTGCAATCAGGGCGCGGACGCGCTCGGGCCGGAAGAAGGGCGTGCCCTCGCGCTTCTTGATCTCGCCCACTTCCTCGGCCAGCCGCGCCCGGCGGTTGAGCAGGGTGAGCACCTGCGTGTCGATATCGTCGATCTGCGCGCGCAGCGGCGCCAGCGAATCGTCCTTGTTGTCGTCCTGTGGCTGTGTCATGGATGTGCTCTGCCCGCTCCCCCTCAGGCGCGGGACTGCTCGAATTCGCGCATGTAGGCGACCAGCGCCTGCACGCCGGCCAGCGGCATGGCGTTGTAGAGACTGGCGCGCATGCCCCCGACCGATTTGTGGCCCTTGAGCTGCAGCAGGCCACGCTCGCGCGCGCCCGCCAGGAAGTCATCGTTGCGCGACTCGTCGGCCAGCAGGAACGGGATGTTCATGCGGGACCGGCACGAGGGGTCGATGCGGTTGGTATAGAACGAAGAAGCATCGATGAAGTCATAGAGCAGCTTCGCCTTAGCGATGTTGCGTTGCTCGACCGCTTCCAGGCCCCTGGCCGCACCCTCGGTCTGGTCCAGCAGCCAGCGGAACGTCAGACCGGCGATGTAGATCGCCCACGTGGGCGGTGTGTTGTACATCGAGTGGTTGTCGGCCACCAGCTTGTAGTCGAAGGCGCTGGGGCAGGCGGGCAGGGCGTGGCCGATCAGGTC